>JBFEJM010000266.1:0-4033 GCA_041553175.1 Gammaproteobacteria bacterium
AAAACAATTTCACACCTGAGGGCACGGAGCCCTCGGAGAATAATCATTTATTGAACCCTCCGCGTTCTCCGCGACCTCTGGCGTGAATAACATCATTACTCACCGCTCCCGCAACCCCTCATCCCGATACCGCAACAACGGACTCAACACAAACTCGATCAACCGCCGCGTACCGGTCTTGACCTCAACCGTCACCGCCATACCCGATGTGAGATTCACCATCTTGTCGCCGACCCGAATCACCGAGTCCTTTAGCAACACCCGCGCGGCATAGATCAACCCCTTCTGTTCGTCGGTCACGGCATCATTGGAGACGTCGATCACCTCGGCATCCAGGGTTCCATACTTCGTAAACGGAAAGGTTTCAACCTTGATCTCGGCGATCTGGCCTTGTTCGACGAAACCGATGTCTTTGTTCAGCACCCAGGCTTCGACTTCCAGCGTGCCTTGCTGCGGGACGATCTTGAGCAGTTCCTGTGCCGGCGTGACGACGCCACCGACGGTGTGCACCGCGAGCTGCTGGACAATACCGGCGATAGGCGCGGTGAGTGTCTGCAGGCTGGTGCGTTGCTCGGCCTTGATCAATTCCTGTGTCAGCACGGCCAGCTGACGTTCGGCCTCGGCCAGCTCGGCGAAGACCTTGCCGCTGAACTCCGCCTGCATGCCATTACGCTGCTGCTGCGCCTCGGCGATGGCGGCCTTGAGTTCCAGGCTGCGTTGCTTGTGGCTTTCCAGATCCTGCCGTTGCTCGATGCGCTCCTGCTCCAGTTCCAACCATTGGTTTTCTGGAACCAGCTTTTTACCGACCAGCCCTTTCAGGGAGTCGGCGCGTTGAGTGATCAGCGGCAGGGTCTGTTGCAGTTTACTGACTTGCGCCCTGACCCCGGCGAGTTCGGCCGTGCGTTTGGCGAGATCCGCGTCCAGTGCTGCCAGCCGGGCGGTGAATTCCGTCCATTGGGTGCGTAGCAGGTGCTGCTGTAGCGACAGCGCTGCTTCGTCGGCGGTGGGCAGTTGCGAACGGTCGAGTATGGGATAGTCCGCGCGCGCGTCGGCGCCGGGATCTGAGTCGGATCGGGTGTGAAACTGCCGAGCCAGTGCCGCCAGGCGGGCGCGGTTGAGTTGTGCGGTCTGCAATTCACTGCTCAGGCGATCGCGATCCGCCGTGCTATGGGTCGAGTCGAGTTCGATGAGCACGTCACCCTGCTCGACCCGTTGGCCTTCACTGACATGGATCGCGCGAACGCTCCCGATTTCCAGCGGCTGAATGACTTTGACATGCCCACTGGGGATGATCTTGCCCTGGGCGGTGGCGACGATATCGACCTGTCCGACCACGGACCAGACCAGCGCGATCACAAAGAACGCCATGACCGCCCACAGAATGGCCCGGCCGATGGGCGACGGCGGGCGCTCCTGGATCTCCAGCGCGGCGGGGAGAAAGTCGAGTTCATGACCCTGAAAATGATTCCGTTCAGCCATCAGCCAGCACCGACAAGGCAGGTTCACCCGATTGCATTGCCCATAATCGGGCGTATTTTCCACCCTTCTCGATTAGATCGTCGTGCGCACCCTGCTCGATCACCTGACCGCGTTCAAGCACGACAATGCGGTCCGCCTGGCGCACGGTGGACAGGCGATGAGCGATGATGATGACGGTGCGGTCTTTACAGATCGCCTGCATGTTGCGCTGGATAATGCGTTCGGATTCGTAGTCCAACGCGCTGGTGGCCTCGTCGAGGATTAGAATGCGCGGGTTGGTGATCAGAGCGCGCGCGATCGCGAGACGTTGTCGCTGGCCTCCTGACAGGGTCGAGCCGTGTTCGCCGACCAGAGTGTCATAGCCTTCGGGCATTTCCAGGATGAACTCATGCGCGCCGGCGAGTTGGGCGGCCTGCACTACCGCCTCCATGGGCACGCCCGGGTCACTCAGCGCGATATTGTCGCGCACCGAGCGGTTGAACAGGATGTTCTCCTGCAACACCACACCGACGCGATGGCGCAGCCAAGTGGTATCGACCATGGCGAGATCGACGCCGTCGACCAGGACCCGGCCGGCCTCCGGGACGTACAGGCGCTGCACCAGTTTCGCCAGCGTACTCTTGCCCGAGCCCGAACGGCCGACGATGCCGATGACCTGCCCGACGGGGATATCCAGGGACAGATTGCGCAAAACTTCGTTGCCGTCGGGCCGGTAGCGGAAGGTCACACGGTCGAAGGTGATGCGGCCGGCCAGTAGTGGCAGCGAACTGCGGTTCTGCTTGTAGCTCGGTTCGGTCGGGGTGTTGAGAATATCACCCAGACGTTGCACGGAGACACCGGCCTGTTGGAAGTCCTGCCAGAGCTGCACCAGACGCAGCACCGGTCCGCTGACACGTGCCGCCAGCATATTGAAGGCTATGAGCTGGCCGACGCTAAGATCACCCGCGATCACGGCACGGGCACCGACCCACAGGATCAGCACGATCACGACCTTGTTGATGAAGCCGGCGATCTGGTTGGCGATATTACCCAGATTTCCGGCCCTGAAGCTGGCGTTCACATAACCGGCCAGCTGTTCCTCCCAGCGCCGCTGTATCGTCGGCTCGACCGCCATGGCCTTCAGCGTCCCGACGCCCGTGACCGACTCGACCAGAAAGGCCTGATTCTCCGCACCGCGGTTGAATTTTTCATGGACGCGTGCGCGCAGGATGGGCGTGACGAACACCGACAACAGGACATAGCAGGGAATCGAGCCCAGCACGATATAGGTCAGCAAAGGGCTGTAGTAGTACATCACCGCCAGGAAGACGAGAGTAAAGAACAGATCGATCACCACCGTCAGCGCCGAGCCGGTGATGAAATTACGGATGTTCTCCAGCTCGCGAACTCGTGCCACCGAATCACCGACCCGGCGCGCTTCGAAGTAGGACAGGGGCAACGCCAGCAGGTGGCTGAACAGCTTGGCGCCGAGCATCACGTCGATCCGATTGGTGGTGTGCGAGAACATATAAGTGCGCAGGCCGCCCAGCACGACTTCGAATAGCGATACGACAATCAGTCCGAACGCCAGCACATCCAGGGTGGTCAGCCCCTTGTGTACGAGCACCTTGTCGATGACGACCTGAAAGAACAGTGGCGTGATGAGGGCGAACAGTTGCAGAAAGAACGAGGCGATCAGAACTTCCGCGAACAACCGTCGGTATTTGACGATGGCCGGAATGAACCATTTGAAGCCGAACTTGATGTCCGCACCGAACAGCGTTGCACGTCGGGTCAGGAGGATCAGCTTGCCGGACCAGGCCTGTTGGAAGATCGCTCGGGGTAACGCCAGAGGACGTGATTCCAGCGGATCCTGGATCAGGACTCTGTCGCCCTCTAACTTGGCCAGTACGAAATAGTGGCCGTCCTTGTGCTGTGCGATCGCGGGTAGCGTGGTCGTGATCAGACGATCATGATTGCTAATTATTTCGCGTGCCTTGAGCCCGAGGTGGCCAGCGGCTCGCAGAATTTCATGAACATCGAAGAATTTTTCAGGCACACCGAAGCGATGCCGTAACCGTTCGGCATCCGCGGGCAAACCAAAAAAGCGTGAAACCAGCACAAGGCTCAGGAGCCCCGTATCACGCCGGAGATCCTTCTCGGCGGAGTGCGGCATGCATTCTCTGTCGTTGTTGTTAATTCAATTGCGTCTGGCGTTTGATTGATCATCCATGATCGCGCCAGTGCGCCCTGCCCGAATACTAAGCCGGCGTGCGGGCATTTTGCAACTCCATGATTCAATGCATTTGCTCGCTACGGTTTCAATCGGATTTCTTTCGACGAAATCTGCGGTCGATGCGTATACGATCATTGCAATGAAAATTCGGAAAGAAAGTCTATCCAGAATGCAACTTGTCGAGCGACCTGCGCAGCGTATTTCCAACACACCCGCCCTTTTGAACGCGCAAACGTGAATAGTATGCAAATTCAGTCCGCCTGTGGAGGTAGCCCGTTGTTCCGAGAAAACAGGCGGCTATACTCCTCAGAGGCTCAGGCTTGGCACGTTATCTGACCC
>JBFEJM010000267.1:0-4017 GCA_041553175.1 Gammaproteobacteria bacterium
CCAGTCGCGACCCATCTGCGTGCCCGGCGCGAGGAATACCGCACTGAACTCATCCTGCAGATCGTCGAGATAGATATCGCGACCGAGGCGTTGATTCGGCTGAAAGTCCATGCCGGTTGCAATGACCCGGCCGACTTCGGCGGCAATGAGTTCGCGCGGCAGGCGGTAACCGGGAATCGCATGCAGCGTGCCGCCGGCCTCGGACACGGCACTGAACACGGTCGCGTTGTAGCCCAGACGCAGCAGATGATAGGCCGCCGCGAGTCCCGCCGGACCGGCGCCGACCACGGCAACACGTGGCGCCGCAGCGGCCGGCTTGGAGACGGGGTAGGGCCAGTCGTGTGCGATGGCGTGATCGCCGAGGTAGCGTTCGATGCTATGGATGGCGATGGGCGAATCGTATTGCGCACGGTTGCAGCCGCTTTCGCAGGGATGATGGCAGACGCGTCCGGTAATCGCGGGCAGGGGATTGACGCTGACCAGCTCCTCCCAGGCCGCGCGGGCATTGCCTTCGTCGAGCCGGGCGATATACCGCTGCGGATCTTCGCCGGCCGGGCAGGCGCCATGACAGGGTGCGCTGAGGTGTTTGTGTTCCGGGCGCTGTGTACGCCAGGTTCCCGTGTGATAGTCCAGCGTCGTCCCGGGTGGAGAATAACAACCGCGTGTCAGTTCCGGCATAGGATCAATCCTGTTGTTTATGCGATGCGCATGCCACCGCGGCGCACGGTATCGGCGCCCTCGGTGTCGAGCGGGTCGGGTGCTTCGCCGTTCAGTGCGAAGTGTTCGATGTTGTGGTCGGCCAGCGCCTGAATGTGTTCCAGCTCCTCGCGTGCACGCGAATCGTCCTTGTTGAACAGATGACGGAAACGCTGCTGGAGTTTCAGATACTCGGTGACCGGAACGGGCTGGCGGATCGGCATGCTGCCGATGAGCTCGCCGCGTTCCAGTTCGATCATCGGGAACAATCCGGTCTGTACGGCCAGACGGGCCACGGCAATGCTGTGCGCGCCATCATGACCCCAGCCAAGCGGACAGGGGCAATGGATCTGCAGGAAGGACGGGCCCTGAATGTTCATGGCGCGGCGCACTTTCTGCCGCACGTCGGACGGGTAGGCGACCGAACTCGTCGCCGCATAGTCGATGTGATGGGCGGCAACGATGGACAGTATGTCCTTTTTCAGATGCCGTTTGCCCATGCGCGCCTTGCCCGGCGGCGACGTCGTCGTCATGGCGGCGTGCGGGGTCGAACTGGAACGCTGAATGCCGGTGTTCATGTAGGCCTCGTTGTCGAAGCACACATAGAGCACGTTGTGGCCGCGTTCCAGCATCCCGGACAGGGCCTGAAAACCGATGTCAAAGGTACCGCCGTCGCCGGCGAAGGCGAGTACCTTGGTGGATTTGCCCTGTGCCTTGAGCGCCGCTTCCATGCCGGCGGCGACCGCGCCGGTGTTCTCGAACAGCGAGTGGATCCAGGGCACGCGCCAGGACGATTCCGGCCAGGGCGTGGTGAAGATCTCCAGGCAGCCGGTCGCGTTCGCGATCATCACATCCGGTCCGGCCGATTCCGTCACCAGACGTGCGGCCAGCGCCTCGCCGCAGCCGAGACAGGCGCGGTGTCCGGCCGTCATGCCCTGAAAGCGGTGCTGCTTGCGCCGCAGTTCACTGAGGTCGATCTTGGTTTCCATCATGTCAATGTGTCCTATGGTTTTCACATCGGAGTTCATGGAAAACACAGAGAAAGACATTTCGCGTAATCAAACTGCGTGGCCTCTGTGCCCTCTGGTGTGAATAATTTCGTTACTAACTCACCGCTCCGCCGCCGGCAGGTTTTCCAGATTGACGTCGAAAATGGTGAAGGGTCCCGGTGTCGCACCGTCGATGGTTTTCAGCAAACGCGCATACAGATCCATCGGCACGTCGCGACCACCCAGGCCCACGGCATAACTGTGTACGCGTGGCGGCGAATCCATACTGGCCAGCGCGGCCTGCAGCTCGGCCGAGAGGATGCCGCCGGCGCCGGGTGAAAAGGCGCGTTCCAGCACGATGACATCGTCCAGTCCAGTGCAGGCGGCGCGCAAGGCGGCGGCGGGCAGGGGGCGGAATGCGCGCAACTTGATCAGTCTGGTCGAGGGCAGATCACTCGATTCATCACGCGCCTCGGCCAGCGTGCCGTGGATCGCGCCGAGGGTGAGAATGCCGATGCGCGCGTCGTCCGGGCCGTCGACCGTGAGCAGGCCGCCGCTGCTGCGGCCGGTCAGTGCGGCCCAGTCGTTGTCGGCGGCGATGATGTCCGCTTCGGCGTTCAACAGGGCCTGATGATGCGAATGCCGCGCCTCGGGATAGTAGTCGGGCGATACCAGCGTGCCCATGCTGGTTGGATTACGCGGGTCGAGCGCGCGCGAAAACTTGAACGGCGGCAGGAACTGATCGACTTCTTCCGAGCTTGGCAGGTCGATGGGTTCCAGTGTATGCGTCAGAGTAAAACCGTCGACGCAGACCATGACCGGCAGTTCGGTGCGTTCGGAAATGCGATAGGCCTGGATGTGGGTATCGACCGCTTCCTGATTGTCAGCGCAATAGAGCTGAATCCAGCCGGCGTCGCGCACGGCCATGGAATCCTGCTGATCGTTCCAGATAGACAACGGCGCGGAGACGGCGCGGTTGGCACAGGTCATCACCATTGGTATACGCATTCCGGCGATGTTGTACAGCACCTCGCTCATGAGCAGGATGCCCTGCGAGGCGCTTGCAGTGTAGGTGCGCGAACCGGCACTGGCCGCGCCCAGCACAACCGAGGCGGCCGAGAACTCGCTTTCCACACTCACCAGTTCGCAGTCGAGTTTGCCGTCGGCGACCAGTTTGGCGATGTTTTCGACGATGTGCGTCTGCGGCGTGATGGGATAGGCCGCAACGACCTGCGGCCGGCACAGCGCGACGGCCTGGGCCAGTGCCTGTGAACCTTCAATGGCGTGCCGCATCGGAGCGCTCCTTCCAGCGGGCGGCCGGCACCTGACCGGCGGCCGCTTCGATGAGTTCGACGTTGCGTTTGAGCACGTCGCCCTTGAACCGCTGCTCCAGCGCCGCGGTCAATGCGGTGCGCGGGAACAGTTCGGTCAAGGTAAGGAAACCTGCCAGCAGGGCGGTGTTGGGTACGGGGCGGCCGAGATGTTCCAGCGCGAGCCGGGTGGCCGGCAGGGTCATCACCGGGCGACCCAGTTCCGCACTGATGCTGTCCGCGCTTCGCGACGAATTGAGCAGGATGCCGCCATCGGCCGCCAGCCCGTCGGTGATGCCCGGCACGTGCAGCAGGGCCTCGTCCTGGATGATCAGAAAATCCGGTTGTGCGACCTGACAGCGGCGACGGATGGGTTGGTTGTTGAGGCGGACGAAGGCGACCACCGGCGCGCCACGACGTTCGGCACCAAAGGCGGGAAAGGCCTGGGCATGCCAGCCCTCGGCAAAAGCGGCGGTGGCGAATACATAGGCGGCAACTACATTGCCCTGGCCACCGCGACCGTGAATTCTTACTTCAAGCACCGGGTGTCTCCTTGTTACCCTGGTCAATACTGGTCCGTTTTGATTAGACCCCTTCGATCGATAAATTACCAGTGCCCTGTGTGTGACAGTGCCGCGCAAATAGCCGACTCACGCCAGCAGGTAGCGCCATGCCTCCATCAGAGCACGAACAACTCCCGCCACCAGCAGGGCGACACCGACCGACAGTGATACCGAGAACAGCGCATCGCGCCGGCCGATGGTCTTCAACATGACAGCGAAAGTGGAAATGCAGGGCACGTAAAAGGTGAGGAATAGCAGGAAGGTGCTGATCTGCACCCAGTCCAGATACGCACCGACCTCGAAACTGCCCAGCGCCTGATAGATCATCAGCAGCGACAGCTCCTTGCGCAGCACACCGAACAGAATCGGCACACCCAGAACGACCGGCAGCCCCAGCCACCAGGCGGTGACGGGTGTGAAGGCGCTATTGATGACGTCGTCCGCGCCGATGTGACCAAG
>JBFEJM010000268.1:0-4017 GCA_041553175.1 Gammaproteobacteria bacterium
CATCAACGGTTCACGCGGGGGCATCGACAAGCGTTGCCTGATCGATATTCGCATCTCCGGAACGCCGAACGTGGTGGTGGAAGACGTTCAGGCCGATCTGTATATCGCTATCGATCGCGCCGTCAGCCGCGCCGCTCGCACCCTTATGCGCCGAATGGCATTGAAGGCCGGCAAACGGAGGCCTGACCCGGCGCTGCTGCAGCATCGAAGTCTTGCCCAGCTCTGATTTCCCGCTCACGCGGAATCTGATCAATCCCAAACCCACTACTGCCGAGGCATACTGACGTGAACACTTACGCGACATCCACACTGAGCAGACAAACCTCTGTCATCAGCGGACATAGAGTACTTCGCAATACCTATTTCCTGCTGGCGCTGACCCTGTCGTTCAGCGCATTGACTGCGGGCGTGTCGATGGCATTCAATCTGCCGCATCCCGGTCTGGTGATCACGCTGGTCGGCTATTTCGGTCTGCTCTATCTAACCTCACGCTTCCGCAACAGTGGCATGGGACTGGCGATGGTTTTCGCCCTGACCGGCTTCATGGGCTACACACTGGGCCCGCTGCTCAATGCCTATCTGGGCCTGGCCAACGGCGGCTCGCTGGTGATGATGGCCCTGGGCGGCACCGGTGCGACCTTCCTCGGACTGTCGGGCTACGCCCTGGTCTCGCGCAAGGACTTCAGCTTCCTCGGCACCTCTCTGATGGTCGGCATTCTGGTCGCGTTCCTGGCCGGTCTGGGCGCGTACTTTTTCGAAATGCCCGGCCTGTCGCTTGCGGTCTCGGCCATGTTCGTCGTGCTGATGGCGGGACTGATCCTGTATGAGACCAGCAACATCATTCAGGGCGGTGAGACCAACTACATCATGGCGACGGTGACGCTTTATGTCTCGATCTACAATCTGTTCACCAGCCTGCTGCACCTGCTCGGTGCGTTCAACAGCCAGGAGTGATTGCAGGAAGGTAGCGCTGTAACCCTGAGTGCGTACCGCCTCGAATCCGCGGCGGTACGCTTTCAAACAGCAGCGGCCGCAGGATGCGGCTGAAGATGTCTTTCCAGAATAGACCGCACGTCGATATTCGCGCGCAGGCGCGCCGCCAGCAGGTACAACCCGCCCAGCTTGCGATGCAGGAACACCGCGTCGGCGGGCGGTGTGTGCCAATAGCCCTGACCGAAGCTCAGTGCCATGCCGGCGTCGCGAATCCTCACGGCCAGATCGCTCCCACCGAAATTGTAGCGGCCCTGCTGGCGCGCCGGTTCGGTGGCGAGATAAAACAGATCCAACACCGCCTTCCGTTGCTGAGCATGGATGTCCTGTTTGAAATAGCCGATGTCCTGCACGCTTTCCGCCATGGCTGCGCGATCCTCACGCAAGGCCGCACCGAGCAGATTGCGGTAGGCCTCGGTGACCGTTTCGGAATATGGCCGGGTGGCGCCGAAGTCGAGTAGCTCGAGCTGCGCGGTATCGGCATTGAACAGGAAGTTCGCAAAGTTGGGATCGGTTTGAATCAACCTGAACTCAAACAGTTCGCGGAAGAACAACTCGATGAGCAGAACCGCCACGCGGTCCCGGGTCGCTTGGTCGGCAGTGGTCAGCGCATCTATGGGTTCGCCATCAAGAAGATCCATTACCAGAATGCTGGCTCGGGTCAGATTCTCATCGACAGCGGGCACTTTGAATTCCGGCGTACCTTCCAGCAATGCCTTGAAGCGCCGCAGGTGCGAGGCTTCCTGCACATAATCGGCCTCCTCGTGAAGCTGGCGCTTGGCCTCTTCCAGCAGCGGCTGCAGATCCAGACCTTCAGGAACCAGACGCGATATCCTCAGCAGTGTGGCGACATTGTCCACATCACTGTCGATACTCTCGGCAATGCCGGGATACTGAATCTTCAGTGCCAGCCGGCGGCCGCTTTGCGCTGTCGCCGCATGCACCTGACCGATCGATGCAGCCGCCATCGGTGTGAACGAAAACTACTTGAAGTGTCTCTCCCAGCCCTGACCAAGTGACCGCTCCATCACCTTGACCACTTCGCTCATGGGCATGGGCTTCGCATCGGCACGCAGGCGCGACAGAATCTCCGCCAGCTCCGGCGGTAGCAGATCGCCGGCGTCCATGGACAGAAGCTGCCCCACTTTCATGGCCGCGCCGCGCAACTCAGACAACTTCTCTGTCACTCGGCGCGCATTGGCCGGGGTCAGCACCAGTTCGGCCGCACGCGGCATATTGCCCCGCGCCACCTGGCGCAGGCCTTCGGCGAGCATGCCGCCGGCGACGCGCCCCGCCAGTCCGCCCAGGTGCGCCAGGCGCTCCAGCCGACCGCGCGGGACCGACAGACCCGGGTGTTTGAGATTCGACATGTTTACGCCTCCGTTCAAGGGGTTGCAGCCGTTCATACCGAGCCGCGAATGCGCGGTGAAGACCGGGAAAGCCATCGCGTTGCACACAGTCTACAATAAATGTCCAAGTATTGTATAATATTTGTACAGGCTGGGTGCCAGACCGACCGGAACTGCGGGTGGATTCCAAATGGCGGACACAGTAAATGCCCCTCGCCGATTCGGGAGTGTATGAATTTGAGATCTTCGCAATGAACGTCGTTGTCGCAGGAGGATCAGGCGGTATAGGTCGGGCCTTCGTCGAGCGGCTCGCCGCGCGGCCGCATGTCGCCAGGATAACCGCCACCTGCAACCGTACGCCGCCGCCGGCCGAGTATCGGAATGTTGAGTGGCGTCGCGTGGATCTCACCGACGCGGCGGCGGTCGCGGAACTGGCAGCACAGGTCGGGGAGATCGACTGGTTGATCAATGCGGTGGGCATTCTGCATACCCCTGCGCAGGGTCCAGAGAAAACCGTATGCCGTGTCGACCCCGAATTCTTCCTGGAGAACATCCGCATCAACACCCTGCCCTCGCTGTTGCTGGCCGAACATCTGCATACGAATTTCCGCCATGGGCGCCCGGCGCTGTTCGCAACCATCTCGGCCCGAGTGGGCAGCATCGAGGATAACCGGCTGGGCGGCTGGTACAGCTACCGCGCCTCCAAGGCGGCGCTCAACATGTGCCTGAAGACGCTTGCGATCGAATGGCGGCGCACCCTGCCGAACGTCGCGGTCGCGGCCTTGCATCCGGGCACGACCGATACGGCCCTGTCGAAACCCTTTCAACGCAATGTTCCACCGGATCAGCTGTTCGCACCCGAGCGGAGCGTGGACTATCTGCTGAAGGTGCTGGACAACCTCGATTCGACGCAGTCAGGGCAGTTTCTCGCGTTCGACGGTGAACGTCTGCCCTGGTGATGCGGTCACAGTCTTGAGGGCGTGACTGATATGGGTATCGAAAACGGCACGTGACTCTCCCCGGGATAAGGAGCGGGTTATGGAAATCTTCAGAAAACTGCCGAACTCCGTGCGTGAACCGCCGGGACTGGAATGGGTGGTATTGAAAAAACTCCCCATGATCCTACTGGCCGGAACCCTGTTCCCGCTCATCATGAGCCTTGCCAACCGTCTGTTTCCGCCCGAAGGCACGGCCGCCGCAATCGCCAAGCATGTGAAACTCGTGGACATCATGTCCCTGGCAACTGCACTCACCGTCTGGACGGCGGTGTTCACCGTGGCCATCGGTTGTTTCGTCGTGGTGATCATGAAGGGCCCGGCCTATGTCGCCGATGCCTACGATCTGAAGGACGCAGAGCATCCAAAGAAACGGGAACCCGGCCCTGGCTAAGAACTCATCGGCCGTCGGCTTGGTCGTGGAATGGGAGTTTCAGGATAGAAAAAAGAAAAACCCCGAGTGACCGAGTCACTTGGGCTTTTGGATGTGGTAGCGGGGGCTTGATTTGGTTTCCAGAGGCGGCGCGTACCTTCCAGCATGCGCAAACGCTGAACGACGGCCGCCCCGCCGTTCGTGCGAATCCCGATCACCATCTCTCTGCTGGGATTGGTTATCGCGGACACTCACCCCGCAAAAAAAAAGTGTGAAAGTCTGGCGCTCTTGTACCAAGGCACCTCTTTGG
>JBFEJM010000269.1:0-4006 GCA_041553175.1 Gammaproteobacteria bacterium
GACCCAGCTCATCACGGCGCGCCACGCGCACCTGATAGGTGAGCTCGCCCGCGGCGATATGACGGGTGGCCTCAGCAAGCGCCATGATCGGCCGGGTCAGCGTTGCCCGACTGACGCTGATACCGAGCAGCGCCGCAACCAGCAGAATGGCAACAGCAATCAGCAGGCTGGTTCGACCAAGCGCTTTGTAGGGTCCCCAGTAACTGGCGCTGGAGTGAGCGAGCAGCACATGCGCCACAGTCGTGCTGCCGTCACCCGCCAGAATTGGAAACACGTGACCGATATACGTAGTGTCGCCCGCGGCAAAAGTGAGCGGTGCACGACTATTGGTCGGATAAGTCAGCTGCTGGAGTTTCGCGCCGGCCGCCGGTAGCGTCGACCCGAGTACAACGTTGCCGGAGAACAAAGCGACTTCAGCGCGCACCAACTCCTTCAGCTCGCTGACACCGGCCTGGCTCAACTCCTCGCCGGTCAGAAGAACACCGATAGCACCGCCGAGCGGACTCTCGATCGGTATGGCCGCAAGGCGGAGAAAGGTATCGAACACCAGCGCGTTACCGTAGGCCACCGACGCGCCTGCGGTGATCTGGCGCAACAACTGCTGCACCGGTTCGGATGAAAGTACCTGGGGCGATGTGAAATGAGGTTTGGAGCCTTCGGCGATAGCTGATCCTGGCCCCGTATCGAGGAATACAGTGAGGAGATCAATGCCTGGGCGCGGGTATATGTCCTCCAACATGCCGCGCACGGTTCCGGAATCGCCGGTCATGGCGGCCGCCAGCAGGCTGGGTTCACGGCTGATCGCCCGTGCTGTTGTGACCATCCGCTCAAACGAATGCTTTTGTGCCTCTACCAGCACTCTGTGTGCGCGACCCAGATCACGATCTATCTCGCCTTCGACGTGAGCACGGATCAAAAAATAGCCGGACAGCGCTACCCCGCTGAGAACCAGTACCACCAGGGTAATGATGAAAAGTGTGTTCTTCTGTCCGATATTCATACTGTCATCGACTCGGTTCACTCGGAAACAGCTGTTCCACCACAGCTGTCTTGGGTGATGAGAGGCCGGCACCACCGCGTACGACCCCTTTTACCGGCAATTTGATCTGCAACGGTGGCGGCGCCGTTATGGCGCGCGTCTCCACTATTCTGGTTTCAGCTCCAGGTGCTGCAATGCGCACCTGCCACGCGCCTTCAGCCAAATCACGGAATTCGAATGGCTCGCCTGGACGGACCATCTTTATCAGCGAAGTATCCAGAACATCGATGCGCGCATAGCTCTTCGAATGGATGCGACAGAACCAGTGCCAATCGTCCACTTTGTCCATCACAATCCGATTGCCGCCGCCATCACCAGCGCCGCCGATACGCACTTCCTGCGGTTGTTGACCCGAATGCGCGTGCGCAAACAGTTCGTGGTAGAGACGATCGGTGTTGTCGAAACGCAATATGTCACCGCGACTGATGGCGACATACAACGGTTCGATACGATTCCCGCGCAGTGCCACATCATGCGCCTGCGGTCGCCGCCATGGGACCGTCTGGTCCCCGACAGGGAACAGCGCAACACTTATTGGAATATTCTCCATCGCGGTTCCGCCGTCGCGGAACAAGCCGGCCTGCTGCAGCGACACCGTGCCGCGCACTTCGGCAGCGGACAAAGAGCCAGCCAGCTGAGACAGGGCCAGGCCGAGCATGCAGAAATTGATGTAATTGGGGCGCAACTTTAGTTCCTGACGCGATCCATGCCGCGCTCAATCCTGAATCAATACTGGCACAAGCTGTACCTCTGTTAGGATAGCGGCTAAATTCAGCCGACTTTAGAAGCTCTTAGGCTGACCCAAGACGCGCCAACCCAGGAAGAAACCTGCAATGATTGTGCCGACGAAAGACAGCCTGGAGCAACTGCGCCAACGCCTGGCTGAGTTTGCCGCGGTCCGTGACTGGGACCAGTTCCACTCGCCGAAGAACCTGTCGATGGCGCTTATCGCCGAAGCGGCCGAGCTGGTTGAGCACTTCCAGTGGCTGACCGAGGCCGCCAGCCGCGACCTCGAAACAGCCAAACTTGCGGAAGTTCGTCTGGAACTGGCTGATATCCTGATATACCTTATTCGTATCGCGGATAAACTCGACCTTGATTTGATCCAGGCTGCGCATGACAAAATCGCTTTAAACGATAGTCGGTATCCGGCCGACAAGGTGCGCGGGGATGCCCGGCGGGCCAGCGAATATGGCCCGAAGTCCGCCGACAAAACGTCAGATTCCTGACGCCTCTGCACTGATAATTCCTCCATAAATCAAGCATTCCCAAAGCATGCTCGGCCTAAAGCCTACGCCTTCTCAGTCGCTATAAACCGTGATTCCGTTCTCATCGATTTCGAACCCGACACCGGGCCGATCGATTGACACCTTAGGAGCACGCATGAAAGAGACCCTCACCCCCGAGCAAGCCCAGTCGCTGACGGACCAGTATCCGGACCCCGTCATGCTGTTTGATGAGAACGACCGGGTGGTGGCGACGAACGCGGCATTCGATACGTTGGTCGGCAGTAAGGGCGACACGCTGGTCGGTCGTTCGGCCGTCGAACTGGCCAATAACCCCTTGGCGATACTGCTTACCGCTGAGGACACCTTCGCCTTCCTCGGCGCCGATGATCAGCACTGCTATCTGACCGCCCGTGATCTGCACCTGGCGCCCGGCGGTCAAGCGATACGCGCGCGCGTTCTGCGTGACGTCTCCGAGGTCGAGCATCTGCGCGCGGAATGCGAGCACCTGCAAAGTGAACTGGAGGCCCAGGCCCTGCACGATCGCATTACCGGTCTGCTCAATCGTCGCGGACTGATGGTTGCACTGGAACCTCAGGTTTCGCGCAGCCGCCGCTACAACAATCCAATGGCACTGGTCATGATGGACGTCTACGGCGGCGATGCCGAGGAAGCATTTCTGGTAAAGGTCAGTCAGATCTTGAAAGATCAACTGCGCTGGGCTGACGTCATCGCCTGCAGCGAGGAGCACGAGTTCATCATCGCACTTCCTGAAACCCATCGCGCCGACGCCCTCAAGCTCACCGAGAAACTCAACGAACGTCTGGCGCAGGAGTTCGACGGCCGCGGTCCTGCCTGGGCAGCTTATGGTGTGGTGGAGTGGCAGAAAACAGACAACGCCAACACGTTGCTGCGTCGCGCCCAGACCGCGCTCGACCAGGCGCGTGCTGCACGTGACGGCCGCAGTGCAGTTGCGCTCTAAACAGCCCTTGCGGCAGGCGCCCCGCACGCTGCGATATGCGTAATCCACATGGGGCCAGCCACTGATCAGACCGTAAGTTTCGACGGCGTTGATTTGCGCGCCGTCAAACGCCGCTTCCTGGCCATCAATCATGACCGCCTCAGACGCGTTTACATGAGTCTGCGCGATCGTCAGAAGATATTTTTCGAGCTTCTGCCGCTTCTGTTTCATATCAACCACCCGATGCTTCCCGGTTACCTGTCGAGCAAGACACCAGCCGGTATCGCCGATTACCAACCCAGTAATAGAAGTATCGAGGCCGGGCGCAGGCTGGCAAAAAGTTTCGTCTATCAACGCCGCGCCCGGCGCCAGTTCGATATTCATGCGCTCTATCTGATGGGCTCGAGCGGCACTATCGCCTATTCCGACAGCAGCGACTTCGACATCTGGTTGTGCATACGGCCGGATATGGATGCGGAAGATCAACAGGCGCTGGCGCGTAAGGCGGAAGGCATCGAATCCTGGGCCGCATCGCTTGGCCTGGAGGTGCATTTCTTCGTTATGAACGATGATGCTTTCCGGCGCGGTGAAATGGAATCGCTATCGCAGGAAAGCAGTGGCAGTGCGCAACATCATCTGTTGCTGGACGAGTTCTATCGTACGGGTCTGCTGGTTGCCGGACGCTACCCGATCTGGTGGCTGGTCCCGCCTGAATACGAAGCCCAGTACGACCGCTACGTCGCGGATCTGAAACACAAACGCTTCGTTGGACCGCATGAC
>JBFEJM010000270.1:0-3979 GCA_041553175.1 Gammaproteobacteria bacterium
CGTGCGGGCCGCGGTACGGCCTAATGTCGAATACAGTGCCTGAACCGGCAGATCGAGCTTGCGCAAAGTCGAATCCACCAGCTCGCGCGCCTGTTCATTGCCTTTGGCGTACATCATCAGCACCCGCGCCAGTGGACCGACTTCAACCGCCTTGCCGCGCCAGCGCGGTGATTTCATCCAGGAATAGCTCGCATCGGTATCGAGGTGTTCGTAGGGTGGCTTGGGCCCGGTGTAGTCGAACTCGGTTTCACCCTGATAGGGATGCAGCCCCTGCTCCTTGCCATCACGGTATTTGTACCAGGAATGCGCAACGTATTCCTGAATCTGATCTTCCGCGTTGAGATCGACTTCATGCACGGTCGAAAGGTCGCGATTGAGAATGACGCCGGACGGCACCAGAAAGCTGCTCGGATCATCCAGACCCTCGGCCGGGAAATCACCGTAGGTCATGAAATTGCCGAGCCCTTCACCCTGCGTGGCCCAGTCCTTGTAGAACGACGCGATCGCCAGTGTATCCGGCACATAAGCCTGATCGACAAAGGCGCGCATCTGATCGATGAGTTCGCGGATCTTCTGCAGTCCGGTCATATTCACCGCCGTGGCACCGGTGCCGCCGCGGAACATGGGGCCGGGCCCGTGACCATGGCCCTTACCGCCCTGCACACTGATCGCTGTCGGCGCACCACCGACGACAAAGTTCGGGTGCGGATTCTTGCCGCCGAAGAGCGCATGGATCTGCGCAACGTCGCGCTGCCAGCTGAGTGCATCCAGGTAGTGGGCGACGGCCATCAGGTTCGCCTCCGCCGGCAGCTTGTAGGCCGGATGGCCCCAGTAGCCGTTGCTGAATATCCCGAGTTGGCCCGATTCGACAAAGGTCTTCAATTTCTTCTGCACCGCAGCGAAATAGCCGGGCGAGGATTTCGGATAACTGCTGATGGATTGCGCCAGTGCGGACGTGGCCTTGGGGTCGGCACTGAGCGCGGACACCACATCGACCCAGTCCAGCGCATGCAGATGATAGAAGTGCATCACATGATCGTGCACATACTGGGCACCGATCATCAGATTGCGGATCAGCTGAGCATTGGGCGGAATCTCATAGTTCAACGCATTTTCGACCGCACGCACGGAGGCGATACCGTGGACCAGCGTGCAGACACCGCAGATGCGCTGCGCGAACGCCCAGGCATCACGCGGATCACGTCCGCGCAGAATGATTTCGATGCCGCGCACCATGGTGCCCGAACTGGAGGCCTGGGTGATGCGTCCCTCAGAATCGGTTTCCGCCTCGATGCGCAAATGGCCCTCGATGCGGGTGATCGGGTCGACGACTACGCGTTCATTGGCTGACATGTTGCCTGCTCCTGTGTTCAGGATTCGAGAAATTCATCGAGCATCCGATATTGCGTCTCCGCCTCGCGGTTACGCGTGCCTTTGCCTTCCGCGATGGTTTCGCAGGTGCAGGCCATACGCGCATTCATGGCGGCATCCCAGGCCAGTGTGTCGGCATGCTCGTTGGAAGCGACACAGGCCAGCGCCGCCAGCGCCACAAAATGTCCGGCCTGACTTTTCCAGTCCGCTTCCTTGCCGCACTGGGTGTAGCTCTCGACACTCGCACTCTTGGCGTTCTGCCGGGCCATCGCCAGTTCGGCATCACTGACATCGCCCTGCCTGGCCACATTGACCGCGGCCTTGACCCGCGGATCCGGGCACAGATTGATCACGCTGTCGACGAAGCGTGCGGCAAGTTGCCGCTGTTGTTGCGGTGTAAGACCGCTCAGCGCGGTTTGAAACTCAGTATCGTCTTTAATCGCCATGACCGCTTTCTCCTCAGTCGGACTGCGGCGTGCCGCCAGTGGGCTTTGCCAGATGCTTGGCGATGGTCTCGGTCAATCCCACGACTGGAATATTCATCTGATAGTGTTCCAGTCCCTCCTCCATCACGATGCGGCAATTCGCACAGGCGGTAACCAGCGTATCCACCTGCACTTCATCGAGCTGTGCCTTTTTACGTTTGAAGGCCGTCAGGCGCAGTTGTTCGGCGTTTTCATTGGCACTGACACCGCCGCCGCCGCCGCAGCACCAGTTGTACTTGCCGGGGTCGCTCATCTCGACAAAATCCTTGGCCACCATTTTGAGCAGATTGCGTTGCGGCTCGATGACGCCGCCGCGACGCACGATCTGGCACGGGTCGTGGAACGTCACCCGTTCCGTCTCGAACCCCTCCGTCTTCAGCAAGCCCTGCACGCGGAACTCCTCCAGCACCTCGAGGATATGTTTCACATCAAAGTTATAGGGGCGCCCGATCAGATTGGGGCCCTCCCAGCGCAGCGCCATGTAGGCATGACCGCATTCCGGGCTGATGACCGTTTTCACATTGAGCCGCTCGGCCCCCTCCACGATGCGCGACACGATCACTTTGGCCAGATCGGACACGCCGATCTGAATACCGCTGTTAGTGGCCTCGAACGCGGTCGAACACAGGGTCCAGCTCTTGCCGGCTTGCTGCATGATACGGGCGACGGCACCGAGGTATTCGGGAAAATTGATGATCTCCATGGACGACAGCAACAACATATACTCCGCGCCTTCCTGGTCCAACGGGATTTCGATGCCGACGTCCTCCTGTACATGCCGCATCTGCGCCTGCACGGCGGGCAGGCGTACACCCATGGGACTGCCGATCTCGACGGTGCGTTTGGTAGCGCCGATGACGCCTTCAGGCGCATGACCGGCGACGGCCATGCCCTCACGCAGTTTGCGGATCATGTAGGCGAGGTCATTGCCGACCGGACACACCAGCGAGCAGCGCCCGCACATGGTGCAGCTGTTGTAGACAAGTTCCTGCCATTCATCGAGCTCGGCATCCGTCAGCGGCTTGGACAGGCCCAGCGCCTTGGCCGCACGCCCGACCAGGGTGTATTCCTGCTCATACACCTTGCGCAACGGTTTGAGTTTGTGAATCGGCGTGTATTTGGGATCGCCGGTCTCGGTATAGAACAGACAGGCCTCGGCACAAATGCCGCAATGCACGCAGCTGTTGAAGAACGAGGCGATCGGTGCATCGATCATCTCTTTCAGGACATTGACACCTTTTTCCAGGGAAGCACTCATACCGATACTCCTCGCTGGCCACTCATGCGACCGTTATACCAGCGCGAACCGAAGGTGGTGAAGGCGTGGAACAGTTTACTGAAGGGCAACACGATCAATAGCAGTTCCACGGAGAGGATGTGCAATGCGAGCATGGTCGTATACGGCAGCAGAAGATGCTTGACTGCCAGATATCCCGTCAGCAGCGGCAGGAACGTCAGCGTCCAGGTGAAATAGTCCTCGAAGCCGGATAGAAAGCGCTTGACCGGATTGTTGATGCGATCCACCAGCACAATCACCATCGCAGCCATCGTCACGACGGCGACCGCATCGATCACCTGCGACGGCACCCCCGGCCAGGACAGGCCGATCAGGCTGTCGATGAGCGCGATGTGCGGTGCGAACAGAAACACGACTATCGCCAGCCCGACATGAAATACATAGCCGCCGACGTAGCTGACCGGCGAGCGTTTGAACATGCCGGGCGGCGCCCACGATCGACGCACGATGGTATGCCAGCCGGAGGCACCTGAAGTATGCCGCGGAACCGACAGATCCTTTTTCCGGCCCAGGGTGTAAATCTCCAGCAGACGCCAGATCACACCCAGCACGAATATACCCAGTGCGATGTCCAGGCCCGGCCCGCGTACCCAGGTAAGAAACTGCATCTCATTCATGTCATTTCTCCAGGTCGTCGAGTGTTGCCGCCTTATGGGCGGCGCGGGCGCTGCTCTTCTTGGCCCGATTGGCAAACGAGATCGCGACACCGGCCGCGGCTCCGGCCACCGCCGCACCTGCCGTGAATTTCAGTGCATCGGTGGGCATGGACAACGCCTTGTAGAAACTGCCCGCATCCCAGAAATCCGGCTCGGAGCAGCCCAGGCAG
>JBFEJM010000271.1:0-3951 GCA_041553175.1 Gammaproteobacteria bacterium
CCGATCCGCTGAGCGTACTGCGGAAGCGATTGGAAGTCTGTGGCGTAGCGGCCGATCGATTGGTTTTCGAGATAACGGAAACCGCCGCGCTCTCCGATTTCACCGCCACCTGCGCCCTGATGGAACAGATCCGCGAACTCGGCTCGCAATTCGCGCTGGATGACTTCGGCGTCGGCTTCAGTTCGTTCTACTATCTGAAGCAGTTACCGGTCGACTACATCAAGATCGACGGCTCCTTCATTCGTGATCTGGCACACAATACCGACGACCGCATTCTGGTCAAGGCAATGGGTGAAATCGCCCATGGCTTCGGCAAGAAAACCGTGGCGGAATTCGTTGAGGATGCACCGACACTGGAGCTGCTGGAGACCTATGCTATCGACTACGCTCAGGGCTATCACATAGGCCGACCCTCACCACAGCCGGTGGTGGCCGCACGCGGCGTGGCGGGTCACTACAGCCATCCACGTTCCAAGAGCGGCACAGCTGACCACCCTACAGCGCCGAAGAAGGACCACGATTCCAAGCACTAGTCAGTCGTGCCGGCAGCAACTACACTCGACATTCGATCCAGGTCTTCCGGGGGATGCTCATGAATACCTATACGGGCGGTTGCGCCTGTGGCGCTGTTCGATACGAAGTGCGGCAGCCCCCCGGGTTTTCCTTTCATTGCCAGTGCCGGCAATGTCAGCGTGCGCATGGCGCCGGTCATGCGTCCCTGTTCATTGTCCCGGCCGAGGCCGTTTCAATTAGAGGCGAACTGAAATACTTCGCGCAGACCGCCGACGATGGCGCCCGCGTAAGTCGCGCCTTCTGTCCGGAGTGCGGAAGCCCGGTACTGGGCACGACCAGCGGGCATTCGGAGATAATGCTGATAGCCGCTGCGAGCCTGGATGACCCGAGTCTGTTTGTCCCGCAGAAAGTGGTCTTCAGCGCGAGTCGACAGCCATGGGATTATGTCGACCCGCAGCTGCCCACAACTTGATAGGATTTTTTCGCACTTGAAGCGATATGATCAACGGTAGCGCCAGTCTCTAATCATGCAAACGACCCGCTATGGTATCTACTTCGTTTTTGTTCTTGGACTGACTTTTTCTGTTGCAGCAGCCTATATTCATCAGCATCACCACACCGATGAGATCGAGTCCATTTTTGAGGACAAGGCACGCGACCATGTTTTGTCGCTCGGGCGCAGCATTGAATCCAGTACGGTCATAGGCAGATCCATCGTCGCGCTGTTTCAGAGCTCGGAGAAAGTCAGTCGCGCCGAGTTCGCATCGTTCGTCACTGGCGTCTTCACCAATGCCCCTTTCATCAAGGCTTTTGAATGGGTACCACGAATCGATGGATCGGAACGGGCCGCGTACGAAGCACAGGCGGCCAGGGATTTCCCCGCATTCCGAATCACCGAGCGCAGCGAAGACAACTCGCTCATACCGCGCATCGAGCAAACCGAGTACTTCCCCGTGTTCTATGTCGAGCCCTATATTGGCAACGAAAGCGCATTGGGGTTTGACCTTGGCAGCAATGACGCACGCCATGCCGTGCTGGAATTCGCACGCGCGTCCGGCAAGCACGCCGTTACCGGCCGAATCAGCCTGGTGCAAGGACAGCCCGGACGTTGGGGCTGCCTGATGGTATTTCCCATGTATGAACGGGGCATACCCCTTGCAACGCAAAGCCAGCGCGAGGCGAGCCTGACCGGATTCGTGGTCCTGGTATTCGACATCAGCCAACTGGTGGAAACCTCGCTCGCTCAGCTGACATCTGCCGGGCTGCACTTGACCCTGTATGACGGGAATGCCCTCGAAGCGGAGCAGCTGCTGTATTATCACCAATCCCACACCGAGACTTCACCGGCTTTGCGTGCGATCAAACCCGATTGGAATGAACACGTTCGATATACGCACTCCATTCAAGTCGGTGATCGCACCTGGCGTGTCGATGTCACCCCTGCACGCGGTTATTACGGCACCTCACTCAGCTTGGCCACTGTATTTATCTTCATAGGCGGCCTGATCGGCTCGGTGTTGCTCGCAGCTTATTTGAATCTTGTGCGGCGACACGCCCAGGATCTCGGCCAGGCCAACCTTCGGCTCGAACAGGCGGTTCAGGATCGGACCCAGGAGCTGGAAAAGCGCAACGAGGAACTGGAGACGTACAGCTACAGCATCGCCCATGACCTGCGATCGCCCCTGCGCACGATTACCGGGTTCTCTCAGATACTGGCGGAAGATGCCCGCGACAAGCTCGACGCGTCGGAACGGGATCACTTGCAACGCATCGTGACCGCCGGGAAACACATGGCGGATCTGATCGACGATATACTGGAACTCTCCAGGATCACCCATCAGGACATGAAGCATACCGAAGTCGATTTGACCGGCATAGCCCGGGCGATCGCGGAACGTCTGTCCGCCATACCCGGTCAGATGCATTCGCCGGTCTGGCAAATCCAGGATGGCATAGTCGCGCGCGGGGATGAAAGCCTTCTGCATGTCCTGCTCGAGAATCTGCTTGGGAACGCCTGGAAGTTTTCGTCCAAACAGGAAAACCCTGTCATCGAATTCACTGTGTCAAAACGCGACGGACTGGATGTCTATCAGGTGCGCGACAATGGCATCGGTTTCGACATGCAGTATGCCGATAAACTATTTGGGGTATTCCAACGCCTGCATGATGAATCGGTCATTGAAGGGACCGGCATCGGCCTGGCAACCGCACGGCGCATCGTCGAGCGACACGGCGGTCGAATCTGGGCCGAAGGCGTTAAGGGTGACGGCGCCACCTTCTACTTCACGCTGAAGCAATTCGAATAGCGGACGCGGGCCGTCAAATTCATTGACCTGCTACGGCGCGACGCCCTGCTCGATTGCTCTGACCACGTCAGCCTCCAGCTCTGTCGCGATATCCTCTGCCGCACTGCCCTGCGCAACCTGGCTGGGACGGACAAAGAGCACTGTCGATTTTCCCTGTTTATGGATCACCGTCAGATGCAACGGACACAGCGCCAGCAGCGCG
This sequence comes from Gammaproteobacteria bacterium, assembly GCA_041553175.1. GTDB lineage: Bacteria > Pseudomonadota > Gammaproteobacteria > Thiohalobacterales > Thiohalobacteraceae > JAHJQQ01. The sequence continues at coordinate 3,022 of JBFEJM010000271.1, forward strand.
GGGTCCTGATTCGAAACCTGGTTGGCGTACCAGCCGTTGCAGAACACCATTGACCGTATCCCCTCCAAATCATTGCGGTTATAGTCATCACCCCAACGCTCGGCAAAGCCGGACAGGTTGGCCTGCATGTCGACTTCGAAAACAACGAAGAATTTGTTGTCCTCCAGGGCCCGATATACCGATTGGTAGGTCGCGTCGAAATCCCGTTCGACGGTCCACTCGCGCACCAGCGGTGAGCCGGCACTCAGCGGCTGGGCGAACAGCAACACCAGTAACATCAATAAAACATTCCGCATGATCAGCACTCCTCTAGACTTTCCACAGCGTCCGATTGATAACCCCGACCGACATCGGTGAATGTGCAGCTTGGCCAAAAAATCATTACTATCGGCACCGTCGCAACCACAGATGGGTTTACTCCATGCAAGCCTTACTCCTCGTCGCCCATGGCAGCCGTCGCGCCGAATCCAACGATGAAGTGCGCGAACTGACCGCCAAACTCGCGCAGCGCGCGCGCAGCCAATACCCGATCGTACGTTGCGGCTTTCTGGAACTCGCCGAACCTTCCATTCCGGACGGCATCGAGCAGTGTATCCAGGACGGTGCGACCGAGGTGGTGGTACTGCCCTATTTTCTGTCGGCCGGCCGGCACGTGGTCACCGATATTCCCAATGACGTCCGCGGCAAACAGACCGAGCATCCACAGATAACGATTCGAATCGCACCCTATCTGGGCTCCAGCAATGGAGTATCCGATCTGCTGCTCGAAGCCGCCTCAGTCCCGGCGTAGGCGTTCACTGACCGCGATCGGCGTCGGGTACCTCAGCACAATAAAGTACGACGAGGCGATAAAGGTCAGAATGGTCGCTGCCTGAATAAGATATGAGGCCTGGGTTCCGATCACATCCAGTTCCAGCGCCAGCACCGCAA
>JBFEJM010000272.1:0-3937 GCA_041553175.1 Gammaproteobacteria bacterium
AGCGAAGACCGAATCCGAATAACAAAGGGTTGCGCTCCTCCTGCCACAGCCCTGTTTTGCGATTCCGCCGCGTTAACAATTAATATAGTGACGGGCTCGACAGCCGAGTCTTCTTCCACGCCCCGGTGGCACAGCTGGATAGCGCATCCCCCTCCTAAGGGGAAGGTCGCAGGTTCGAATCCTGCCCGGGGCGCCAAACATAAGCGGCTCACCGTCAGGTGGGCCGTTTCTGTTTGGTCCGGGTGGGATGAGAACCTCAGGTTCGAGCCGAGCCCGGGGTACCGGGCGAGACAACAGCGGCGCAACGCGACGCTGGCCCGAAGGGCGAGTCGCGTGAGCGGCGAGTTATCCTGCCCGGGGCGCCACTTCCTGTACTCCGCCAAACCCGCGCCAGCCCGGCATTTCCATGTCGCTTCCATCGATTTCCGCTCTATAACTACCAGGCGAATCAAGCCCGACCCAGCCATCGCGGTAGGCGCCAGAGCCCGAAATGTGGTAGTAATGACAGGAACCAGGCGGACAACAACTCATTGAACAGACCTGGATTTGCGTCGCGAGGAGCACATCCCCCACCTTGCCAGAGGCTCCCGGCGCGCACTCTGCCCACGAGGGGGGCTACGTCATGTATACAAGTTATTATGGTTTGCGCGAAAAACCGTTCTCGCTGTTACCGGATCCCGAATATCTGTATTTGAGCAAGCAGCACCGAATGGCGCTGGAACTGCTTGAGTACAGTCTGATAAATCAGGTCGGGTTCTGTGTCATTACGGGCGATATAGGGGCCGGCAAGACCACGCTGATCCGCCGTCTCCTGAACAATGTCGATGAGCGGGTGAGCATCGGCCTGTTGCGCAATGTCGGCAATGACTACAGCGATATGCTGCGCTGGATACTCATGGCCTTCGGCCTCAAGTATTCAAACAAGACCAAAGTCGAACTCCACCAGATCTTCGTTGATTTCATAATCGAGCAATATGCCCAGAAGCGTCGCACGGTCCTGATCGTCGACGAGGCACAGCACATGACTGCCGATGCGCTGGAAGAATTGCGCATGCTTTCCAACATCAATGCCGACAAGGATCAGGTCGTGCAGGTGATTCTGGTCGGACAGAAAGAGCTGCGTGACACCCTGCGGCGTCCCGAACTGGCACAATTCGCACAACGTATCGTGGTCGACTACCACCTTGGACCGTTGAGCGCTGACGATACCCGCGAATATATTCATCACCGCATACAGGTCGCGGGCGGGCGCGGCGGGTTGTTCGAAGATGACGCCTGCTTCGACGTGCACCAGTTCAGTGAAGGCATTCCACGTCTCATAAACCTGCTGTGCGATACAGCGATGGTGTACGGTTATGCCGAGGACAGCCGCACCATCACCCGCAAGCAGGTACAGGACGTCGTGCGCGAGCGTGAGCGCGGCGATCTGCTGCCCACCTTTCGTTGGATCGCCGCCGCGGCCGGCAATCGGCAGGAAAAACTGGAACATCGACTCGCCCCTTCGCCAACGCAGCGGATACCCCACACGCCCGAACGGCGCAAGAACTGGACTACCGACGCTGGGCACACCGCGCAGGAAAGCGCGGACTCAGTCACTGACGTGGACACGGCGACAACTGCGGCCACATCCGAGATTGTCACGTCCGAGTTGAGCCAGGCAGACGCAATCGACCTCACTGAACGCCCCAGCGATCCGATACCGTCTACCACCTCCAGCAGCGATATTGATCCGGAGACAGTGGACGAGCCGCCCATTGCGGACCAAGTGCACGCTGAACTGGCCACTACCCCCGCTCCCGACAATGACGACGTGGCAGTACCGGCAGTGAGGAAAACAGGCCAGCTTGCTGACGATGCGATATTTGCAAGCGCCATTTCCAGTCTGACACTTCAGCCGATGGGAGGGGCCGAATCAACGGCGGCGCCTGTTAAAAAGACACCCGAAAAAACAGAACCACTGAGGTCACGCGTACTGGCTCAACCGAGCCGGCCAGAGAAAAAACGTCCAATTCTGCCGATCGCTATCGGCGTCGCGATTCTCGGTCTGGTGGGTGCAGCCTGGCTGGCAACCAATAATGATTCGCCCATGCCGTTCAATTCTGCCGCCGACAACAAACAAACATCCGGGTCCCCAGCAAGCGCGCAGGTAAAAGACACCGCCCAAGCGGCCGAATCGGCCGCCGCGCCAACTGCGGTTCCCACATCGGATCAGCAGGCAGAGGCGGCACGCCAAGCGGAAGCGGCTCAACGTGAGCAGGAAGAGCGGGAGGCCAAACGACTCGCGCAACAACAGGCGGAACAGGAAAAGGCGCGCCGCGCCGCTGAGGCCGCGGCCTTGGAGAAGGAGCGCCAGGCGCAGGCGTTGGCCGCACAACGGGAAGCCGAGGCCAAAGCCAAACAAGCGGCGGAAGCGGAAGCAAAACGCCAGGCCGAAGCCCTTGCCGCCAAGCGCGCGGCCGCTGAGAAGCTGGGGCAAGAGCGTCGGTCCAAGGCACTGGCGGCGAAAAAGGCGGCCGAAGAAAAACAGAAACAGGAACGTCTCGCGCGTGAACGTGCCGCCAGGCAGGCCATCGAGGAGCAGGCGCGTAAGGATGCGGCGTTGGATCGGCAACGTGCCGCCCAACGACTGGCCGCGGAAAAAGCGGCTGAACAAGAGGCCCAGCGCGTCGCTGAGGAAGCGGAACGTGCAGCGCTGGCGCGTGCACAAGCGGCGGAAGCCGAGGCTGCACAATCAGCCGGCGACGAAGCGACGGGGGCACCGGAAGCAATCAGCGCACAAAATGACCAGGCGGGGTTCAGCGCCAATCCCTGCAAGGGTCTGACCGCGCGCTATCTCTCTACCTGTAAATAGTTCAAATGCGAACGTGCGCCTCAGCCGGCACCGTACGCCGGCTGAGGGCGTCGCTGGCATTCGGCAGCAGTGCTCGCATCGTGCCGATCAAGCGACACCGGGGATCTGTACCGTAACAGCCGATGGCAAAGGCGCGTGCAGTCGGACCCGCGGCGGGAATAATCAGTTTCCTGATTTTCTCTTCACTTCAAGAATATTCGGCAGCTGCCCTATACGGCTCAAAACCTTGCTCAACTCACCGATATCCCGTATTTCCAGTGTCAGCTGCATGCGCGCCACGTGTTCGAGTTTGTCGGTATAGGTATTCACACCGATCACGTTGACCCGCTCATTGGCCAACACCGCCGCGATGTCCCGCAACAGACCGGACCGGTCATAAGCCTGCACCTCGATCTCGACCGGATAGAGGTCACGCTCGTCGCCACCCCAATCAACTTCCAGTAAACGCTCACGCTCTTGCGCGGCCAACCGCAGTACGTTTGCGCAATCGCGTCGATGAATGGTCACACCGCGCCCGCGCGTGATGTAGCCCACAATCGGATCCTGCGGAACCGGACGACAGCATTTCGCCATACTGGTGAGCAGATTGCCGACGCCGGCGATAGTGATGCCCTTGTCGACACCCTCCTTGTGCCGCGATGTGCGCGGCACGGCAAAGGTCTCACCCGGCGGTGCCGACAGTTCGCTGGCCGCACCGGCCAACTGTGCGGTATTCAGATCGCCATTACCGATAGCGGACAACATATCCGACACATTCGGATAATTAAGGCGTTGCGCCAGCTGCTCCCAATTGATATTGCCGATACCCAACCGGTGCAGCTCGCGATCCAGGGCGTTACGCCCGGCACTGACGTTGTTGTCGTAATCCTGTTGCCGAAACCAGTGACGCACCTTGGCGCGCGCGCGCGAGGTTTTCAGGAAACCCAGGTGGGTATTCAGCCAATCACGACTCGGATTACCCTGTCGGGTGGTCAGAATCTCCACCTGTTCACCGTTATGCAGCTCATACGTCAGCGGAACAATACGGCCATTCACCTTGGCACCGCGGCAACGATGTCCGACATCAGTATGAATGTAATAGGCGAA
>JBFEJM010000273.1:0-3913 GCA_041553175.1 Gammaproteobacteria bacterium
ATGCAGGAGGGTTCGTTCCGCTGCGATGCCAACGTGTCGGTGCGGCCGAAAGGGCGGCCGGAGTTCGGAACCCGTGCCGAGATCAAGAATCTCAATTCATTCCGCTTCGTCGAAAAGGCGATCAATTACGAAGTCGAACGCCAGATCGATCTGATCGAGAGCGGTGGCACGGTGGTGCAGGAGACACGTCTGTACGATGCCAACAAGGACGAGACACGTTCTATGCGGGCCAAGGAAGAGGCCAACGATTACCGCTATTTCCCTGATCCCGATCTGCTGCCGGTCGAACTCGATAGTGCCTTTATCGAGGACGTGCGCAAGACATTGCCGGAATTGCCTGATGCCAAGAAGGCACGTTTTATCGAACAGTATGGACTGTCGGCCTACGACGCCGGTGTACTGACCGCCACGCGCGAACTGGCGGATTACTTCGAGGCCGTGGTCACGGCCGTTGGCGGCGAGGGCAAGACCTGCGCGAACTGGGTGATGGGGGATCTGTCCGGGTTCCTGAACAAGGAAAACAAGGACATCAACGACTCGCCCGTATCCGCACCGATGCTGGCCGGCATGATCAAGCGCATCCTCGACAACACCATTTCCGGCAAGATCGCCAAAGACGTGTTCGAGGCGATGTGGAACGGCGAGGGCGATGCCGATGCCGTGATCGACAAGAAGGGTCTCAAACAGATTACCGATAGCGGTGCCATCGAAGCCACGATCAAGGAGATAATGGACAAGAACCCGAAACAGGTCGAAGGCTATCGCGCCGGGCAGGACAAGCTGCTCGGCTTCTTTGTCGGTCAGGTCATGAAGGCGACCGGCGGCAAGGCCAATCCGGGGCAGGTCAACGAATTGTTGAAGAAGCTGTTGGCGGGTTGACTATCCTGAGAGCTGCAACAAAGGCTTTTTCAACGCGAAGGCGCCGAAGGCGCGCGAAGGAAAGATTGAATCAGGATTGCGTCGCGGCTGGCCGGGCAAAGCTCCTTGAACTGTCGCCAGCGGCTGTGTTCCGACTGACTCAAATGTATTTTTTGTCCTTGGTGCGCCTTCGGCGCCTTTGAGTTGAAAGATTTTGTGTTCAATCGTCCAGTCAGCAGTAACGATTCATGACCCAACGCGACAATGATGTCCTCAGCCGATTCGTGATAGAGCGCACCAATGTGCGCGGCGAGCTGGTGCATCTGGACGCGACCTGGCGTGCAATCCTCGAGCGCAAGGACTATCCGGAGCCGGTGCGCAATCTGCTCGGTCAGGCCATGGCTGCCGCGGCGCTGCTGATTACAACTATCAAATTGAAAGGGTCGTTGACGTTGCAGGTTCAGGGCGATGGCCCGGTCTCCATCGTTGTCGTACAGGCCAAATCCGATCGTACCATCCGTGGGCTGGCGCATTGGCAGGACCCGGTTCTGCCCGGACCACTGGCGCAATTGGTGGGTAATGCCCGGTTGGCGATCACGCTCGATCCGGGCGGTGATCGCGAACGTTACCAGGGCATTATCGCGATCGATACCGAGGCCGATCTGGCCGAGGCGTTGGAGGGATACTTTACCCGTTCCGAACAGCTTGCAACCCGGCTATGGCTGGGCGCGAGTGCCGAACGCGCCGCCGGCATGCTGTTGCAGGCGCTGCCGGGTGAGACCGCGGATGCCGATGCCTGGAACCGCGCCACTCAGCTGGGTGATACCCTGCGCGAAGAGGAACTGCTGGAATTGCCGCAGCGTGAAGTCCTTCGGCGTCTGTTTCACGAAGAGGATATTCGGGTATTCGAGCCGGAGCCGGTGAGTTTCCGCTGCAGCTGCACCCGCGAGCGCATCGAAACCGTGTTGCGCGGTCTGGGCTACGATGAAGTGCAGAGCATCATCGCCGAGCAGGGCAGGATCAGTGTCGACTGCGAATTCTGCAATCAGAACTATCTGTTCGATCCCGTAGATGTGGAAAAACTCTTCGCCGCCGCGGAGCATCAGCCAAATGTGCCACCGACACGGCACTAGTGGAGTGCGGGTATTTTCACCCATGACCACCGCAGTCGATTAAGACCACCTCGCGGTATTAATGTCCGCGCCAACCCATCGGGCACAGAACAATGAAAAAATTCTCCAGTGAGTATTGGTCGATCGCACTCCCCGACAATTGGGAGGCGCAGCATGACGAAGACTGCGAGACCCTGCACAGCCCGGAGGGCCCTGGCGTACTTCAGATCAGCGCCCTGTTACGGGATGAGGTCGTTGACGATGCCTTCCTGAGATATCTTGCCGCCGACCACCTAGACGCCGGCGCGCAGACCGGCGAGGTGGAATGTGGCGACTTCAAAGGCTTCGAACTCAGCTACGGTGCCGAGGAGGAGTTCTGGCGCGAATGGTATCTGCGCAGCGGCCGGCTGACGCTGTTTGTCACCTATCACTGCGGGCTGGATGACGAAGGGCAGGAAGATGACGTGCTCGATTCGATCCTGGACAGGTTAGCTGCCCGCTAAGTCAATGATGTCAAGCCCTTACAACATCATGAATTGAGACCCCCGCCCTAAACCCCGGCCTGCTTTCGGTCGCTATCCCTTCGATGCGGAACACTTGGAATCATCGATAGGGGCGTAACAACATGACGCGGGACGAGTTCGGGGATCTTGTAGCGAGACTGGAGAAACTGGCGGCGGCCAGTCCAGGGGGGTATAAAGCCCGCGTTCTGGCGTTGGGGATGCTCGGTTACGGCTATATCTTCCTGATCCTGTTCGCGGCCCTGCTGTTGTCGCTGGTGGTGCTGGCCATCGGCATTAAGAGTCCCGTAGTTGCGCTGAAACTCGGACTGCCGTTGCTCGCATTCTGTTTTCTGCTGCTGCGCGCCCTGTGGGTGCGCCTGGAAGCCCCCACCGGTCTGCGCCTCATTCGCCGCGAACATCCGGGTCTGTACAAGATTCTGGACAAGATCCGCCGCAAGCTGAAAGGCCCGCGACTGCATACCGTTCTGCTGACCAACGATTTCAATGCCTCCATTGTGCAGATCCCGCGTCTGGGCCTGTTTGGCTGGCAGAAGAACTATCTCATTATCGGTCTGCCGCTGATGCAGGCACTGTCACCGAAACAGTTTGCCGCCGTGCTGGCGCATGAATACGGCCATCTGTCGGGTGCGCATGGCCGGTCGAGTGCCTGGATCTATCGTATCCGCCAGACCTGGTTCCGCCTGATGGAGGCGCTGGACAAAAAACAGCATTGGGGACAGGCCATCGTCCGGCGCTTCTTTGACTGGTATGACCCTTATTTTTCCGCCTATTCCTTTGTGCTGGCACGACAGGAGGAATATGAGGCCGACCGCCAGGCTGCCCGGGTGTCCGGTAGTCGCGAGGCCGCCGACGCCTTGATAAACGTCAATCTCAAGGGCCGCTACCTGCACGAAACCTTCTGGCCGTCGCTCTATGCCGAGGCCGCCAATCAGCCGCAACCGGCCATGTCACCCTTCATGGACATGAGCAAGTTCATGCACCGCAACGCCAACGGGCAGGATGCCGCGACCTGGCTGAAGCAGGCGCTGGAACGCAAGACCGATAGCGACGATACCCATCCCTGTCTGCGCGATCGCATCAAGGCACTGGGGGAATCCCCTCGAATACCCGAACCGCTCAAGACCACAGCGGCCGAATACTTCTTCGGCGACGAGCTGGACGCACTGGCGCAGCAGTTCACCGAGGATTGGCGGCGCCAAGTCGAGCCGGATTGGCAGCAGCGTTATCAGGAAGCTGAAAATGCCCGCAAGCGCATAGCCAAACTGGAAGCGGCCGCTGAGCTGGAAATCGGCGAGGCTTATGAGTATGCGCGACTGATCGAGGGTTTTTGTCCGGCGGTCGACCCCGTGCTCGCCTATCAGCGGGTGGTGGAGCGGGCGCCTGATCACGCGCAAGCGGTGTTCAATGTCGGGCGTCTCC
>JBFEJM010000274.1:0-3908 GCA_041553175.1 Gammaproteobacteria bacterium
CTCCCGAAGGCCTGGTGTTCACGCTTCTGTTCGTCGTCAGCGGTGCCATCCTCGCCGCCCTGGTGTTCTCACTCAGCGTAGTGTCATTCCCGATGTTGCTGGATCGCAAAGTGGATACCATAACCGCCGTGGCTACAAGCCTTGTCGCTGTGCGGCGCAATCTGCCGGCTATGATGATCTGGGCCGGACTCATTGCCGCGTTGACCATACTAGGCATGTTGACACTGTACCTTGGCTTGGCAGTGACCATGCCGCTTATCGGACATGCCACCTGGCACGCGTATCGGCAGATCGTAGGCAAACCCCCTGGCTGATATCTGAACGGCACCGTGATCATCGGCAACAGAATTGCCCGGGGCAGGCCACCCCGACTCGGTCAGGCGCCTCTCATTCGGGCCGCAGAATATCCGTTCCACCCATGTAGACACGCAGCGCCTCCGGCACACGTACCGAGCCGCCTGCGTCCTGATAATTTTCCAGGATAGCAACCAGGGTGCGGCCAACCGCGAGACCGGAACCGTTCAGGGTATGCAGCAGTTCCGGCTTGCCGGTGTCCGGATTGCGCCAGCGCGCCTGCATACGACGGGCCTGAAAATCCTCGAAATTACTGCAGGACGAAATTTCGCGGTACTTCTGCTGGCCCGGCAGCCAGACTTCGAGATCGTAGGTCTTGGCCGCCGAGAATCCCATATCGCCCGTACACAGGGCCATGACACGGTAGGGCAAGCCGAGTTTCTGCAGAATCGCTTCGGCATTTCCGGTGAGTTGTTCCAGCGCCTCGTAAGACTGCGCAGGCGGCACCGCCTGAACCATCTCCACTTTCTCGAATTGATGCTGGCGGATCATGCCGCGAGTGTCCTTGCCGTAGGAACCTGCCTCCGAGCGAAAGCAAGGCGTGTGACAGACATACTTGCGCGGCATGTAGTCCGCTTCGACAATCACATCACGCAGGATATTGGTGACCGGCACCTCGGCAGTCGGAATAAGGTAGTACGCCTGCTCGCCTCGAAGCGCAAACAGATCCTCTTCAAACTTCGGCAACTGGCCCGTCCCGCGCAGGCTGTCGGCATTGACCATGTACGGCACATATGTCTCGGTGTAACCATGTTCCGCCGTATGGGTATCGAGCATGAACTGGATCAGCGCACGATGCAGCCGTGCCAGTGGGCCGCTCATCAGAGCGAAACGCGTTCCGGTGATTTTGGTCGCCGTTTCGAAATCCAGCTGGCCGAGACCGGTGCCGATATCGACATGATCCTTGACCTCGAAATCGAATTGCCGCGGCTCGCCCCAGCGCCGCACCTCCAGATTGTCCTCTTCGCCGGTTCCGTCCGGTACCGAGCTATGCGGTATGTTGGGGATGGTCATCAGCACGGCATCGAGATCGAGTTGAAGCTGGTCCAGCCGGGCCTTGGCGGCATCGAGTTCGGCGCCGAGACCGGCAACCTGCTGCAACAGAGGTGCGGCGTCTTCGCCTTTGGCCTTGGCCTGGCCGATGGCCTTGGAACGGCTGTTGCGTTCAGCCTGCAGCTCCTGAGTACGCACCTGGATGACTTTGCGTTCCTCTTCCAGAGCCTGAATGCGCGCGACATCCAGCGTATATCCACGCCGCGCGAGTTGCACCGCGACTTGTTCGAGTTCTGTACGTAAGCGTTTAGGATCCAACATGGTTCGGTTACCGATTTTTATTTAAAAGATTATTTCACACCAGAGCGCACAGAGGTCACGGAAAATAATCGAGTATGATTTCCGCCGCGCGCTCTGTGCGCTCTGCTATGGAAAGGTATTCTATGCGCCGCCCAACTACACTTCCAACTGTGCCACCCAGCTGAGAATATGTCCCGCCGGTACCTGCTCGCGCAGGTGGCCGATGATCGCCTCCACTTTCTTCGGCACGTCGAAGAACTCGATCACGATCGGCAGATCCAGCACCGTATCGATCAATTGAGCCGAATGCAGATGGCCAGACTGGCCAAAGCCGCTGATGCCGCGGAAAACAGTAACGCCGCGCACCTTCTCCTCATCGTGCAGCCGCTTCAGCAGGCGCTGGTACTTGTCGTGTTCGGTGAGATAGACGCGCACACAACGCACCTCCAATGTACTCATAGCGCTCTCCCCAACATCACACCGACCGCTGCCGCGCCGACACAAAGTACGACGCTCAGCAGCATATTCACAAACGCCCGCAGATTCTCCCCCGCCTCGATAAGATTGAGCGTCTCGATCGAGAACGTGGAAAAGGTCGTAAATGCGCCGAGCAACCCCACCAGCAAAAAGGCGCGCCACAGTGAACCATCGGCGACGCGATCCAGCAATACCACATACAACAGCCCCATGAGCAGGCTACCGGAGATGTTGACCAGCAGCGTACCGTAGGGAAAGTCACGTCCCAGCCAGGTATAAACACCGTTGGCGGTCCAGAACCGAAGCACGGCACCGAGGGCACCGCCGGCAGCGATGGCGACGATTTGATTCACAAATATCCGAGGAGATGGCGATTCATGGTGGCCAATGTTACACCAGAGCCGTGAGGCAAACAGCCGTAACCCGTTCCATGCCAGGGGATGCAAAGCGGGATTGATCTTGTTTCCTTCGCGTTCTTTGCGACCTCTGGCGTGTGATTTCTATTTTTTTCCCGCCTTGCGGTCCAGTTCGCGCAGGTGAGCGAGCTTCTCAGCGATCTTGGCCTCCAGCCCACGGGGCGCCGGCTGATAATAGTGGATCTCCGGCATCTCGTCGGGGAAATAGCGTTCTCCGGCGGCATAGGCCTCAGGCTCATCGTGGGCATAGCGGTAACGATGGCCGTAACCGAGCTCCTTCATCAATTTGGTCGGCGCATTGCGCAGATGCAGCGGCACGTCCAAGGACCCGTAATGCTTGGCATCCTGTGTGGCCTGATTGTAGGCCTTGTAAACCGCGTTGCTCTTGGGCGCGCAGGCGAGATAGAGAATGGCCTGTGCCAAGGCGAGTTCGCCCTCGGGACTGCCAAGGCGCTCCTGTACGTCCCAGGCACTGAGCGTCAACGCCAGGGCGCGTGGATCGGCATTGCCGATGTCTTCCGAGGCCATGCGCACAATACGGCGGGCGAGATAGAGCGGATCACAACCGCCGTCGAGCATGCGGGTGAGCCAATACAGCGCTGCATCGGGATCCGAGCCGCGTACCGATTTGTGCAGTGCGGAAATCTGGTCGAAAAACGCTTCACCGCCCTTGTCGAAGCGGCGCACGCCACCGACGATGACTTCGTTGATGACGGCTTCGGGGATGACTTCACCATTGTCATCAGGTTCCGCCAGATCAGCGGCAATCTCAAGCAGGTTGAGCAGACGCCGCGCATCGCCGTCTGCCGCCGCGACCAATCGCTGGCGCAGTTCATCGGCGAGCTGTACCTGTCGCGTTCCGAGCCCCCGCTCGGTATCCGCCAATGCCCGCGCGAGCAGCGCCAGCAGATCTGCCTCTTCCAGCCGTTTGAGGACATAGGTGCGTGCCCGCGACAACAATGCGTTGTTCAATTCGAATGAGGGATTCTCGGTCGTCGCACCGACGAACAGGATAGTGCCGTCTTCGATGTGCGGCAGGAAGGCATCCTGCTGCGCCTTGTTGAAGCGATGCACCTCGTCGACGAACAAAATGGTCTGACGGCCATAGACGCTGCGCAATTGCGCGGCCTGATCGACCGCCGCGCGAATGTCCTTCACGCCGGAGAGTACCGCTGACAAGGTGACGAACTCGGCCCCGGCGGTATGTGCCAGCAGTCGCGCGAGTGTGGTTTTGCCGGTACCTGGCGGCCCCCACAACACCATGGAATGCAGCCGCCCCTGTTCGATGGCGAGGCGCAATGGCTTGCCGGGACCGAGCAGATGCTGTTGGCCGACAAACTCATCCAGCGTCTGCGGCCGTAGCCGATC
>JBFEJM010000275.1:0-3907 GCA_041553175.1 Gammaproteobacteria bacterium
CGGCATGCTGGTCGGTCTGGTCTTCACCATGGGTTATATCATTTACTTCAAAGGCGTCTTCATCGAACCCATGGCAGCGAATGTTCCGGACAACTGGCTGTTCGGTATTTCACCTGAAGGCATCGGCTTCGTCGGCATGTTCCTCAACTTCATAACGGCCTATGTGATCTCCAAAGTCACCGCGCCTCCGCCTGAGCACATCCAGCATCTGGTGGAAGACATCCGCATTCCCCGCGGTGCCGGTGGGGCCACGCATTAACAGGGCATGAAGTGCCTGCTTTAACAAGAGGCTCCGTCAGCGGAGCCTCTTGCTTTGGGCATTGTCTTGAGTGCTGCCTCGAACGTTGATCGGGGCACTGGTCTTTTCTTGTCGTGTTAAAGGATCGGTTCTGTGGAAATAGAACAACTGGAAATTCGGGATTTTCTGGCGCGGTGTCCACCACTGGACAAACTAGAATCGGCCGCACTGGAACGCCTGGTTGATAGCCTGGAAATAAGCTATGTGCGCAAGGGCACAACCGTTCTTAAGATTGGCGGCCAGAATCTCAATCTCTACCTGATTCGAATGGGAGCGGTGGAGGTCATCGATCCACAGGGCCGGCTGGTGGGACGGCATCCCGAGGGCGAGTGGTTTGGCTATCGATCGGCATTGAGCGGTGGCGAAATCACACTGTCTGTCATCGCCTACGAAGACAGCCTGCTCTATGCCCTTCCGGCAGATGTGATGGAATCACTCATGAATGAGGATTCCGGTGTGAAGAACTTCTTCGATGCCAAGAAGAACGAGCGCCTGAAGGGTGCCACCACTGACATGCGCGGCAGCGACAACGCCGCGCTCATTTCCACTCGTGTCAGCGGCCTGATTCATCGCACGCCGCTGCTGGTCGAGGCCGGCACCGCCATTCAGGACGCTGCACAGAAAATGAAGGATGCGGTCTCGACCGCCATGCTGGTCATGGACGGCGACCGACTGCTGGGAATCGTTACCGACCGCGCCTTCTGTACCAAGGTCGTCGCCGCCGGGCGCGATATTCGTGGCGAGATCCGTGACATCATGACACCTGCCCCGTTGACTGTACGATCCGATGCCATGGCGGCGGAAGCCCTGCTGATGATGGCGCGGCACAATGTCAGGCATCTGCCGGTCACCGATGGCGAGAAAATCATCGGCATGGTCACCGCCACCGATCTGATACGGCATCAGAGCCACAACGCGATCTATCTGATCAACGAAATCCATCGTGCCCGGGACATTCAGGCCCTGGTCAGTCTCAGTCAACAACTGCCCGATGTTCTGGTGGCGCTGGTACAGTCCAGCATGATGGCCAATGATATCGGTCATGCCATCAGTTCGGTCGGCGAGGCCATCACCCGCCGGCTGCTGGATATGGCCACTCGGAAACTCGGTCCCGCACCGGTGGACTATGTCTGGATCGCCGCCGGGTCGCTGGCGCGACGCGAACAGACGGCACGCTCCGACCAGGACAACGCCATCATCCTGTCCGACGACTACAACCCTGAGCAACACGGCCAGTACTTCGAGGATCTGGCACGATTCGTCTGCGATGGCCTGAACGACTGCGGCTATGTCTACTGCCCCGGTGACGTGATGGCGATGAACACCAAATGGCGCCAACCCATGTCAGTCTGGCGGACCTATTTCCGTGAGTGGATAGACACGCCGCGACCGAAAGCGCTGATGTATTCGTCGATCTTTTTTGACTTGCGCGCCATCTCGGGCAATGCGGCGCTGCTGGAATCCCTGCAGAGCGAGGTTCTGCGGAAGACTCAAGACAACAGTATATTTCTCGCCCATATGGCCGCGAACGCCCTGGCGTTTGCACCGCCGCTGGGTTTCTTCCGCAGCTTCGTGCTGGAAAAAGGCGGCGAGCAGGAACGCGCCCTGAACATGAAGAAGCGTGGCGTCATGCCGATCATCGATCTGGCGCGTGTGTACGCCCTGTCGGTCGGCAGCAGTGCGTTAAACACCTTTGATCGCTTGCAGGCCGCCCAGCAGCGGGGCGCACTCAGTCAAACCGGCATGCAGGATCTGCGTGACGCCTATGAATTGATCACGACCGTCCGCCTGCAGCATCAGGCATTGCAGATACAGGCCGGCAACCGCGCGCCCGACAATTACGTGCCACCGGATCAGCTGTCATCGCTGGAACGCAGACATTTGAAAGACGCGTTCGAGGTGGTCAGCAACCTGCAGTCCGCTCTGGAGACCCGTTATCAGACCGGTCGACTCGGTTGAGCCCGCGACACCATGCTGCATGATCTGTTACCGCAGGCGCTGCTACGCCGTTTCCTCCTGACCCGTGCGACACCGACGGCGTTTCGGCATTATCTCGAAACGTCCCTGCCGGGGTTGCGGCAGAACATGTCCGAGCTGGAACTGCTGGCGCTGGATTTCGAGACCACCGGACTGGATCCCCGCTCCGAGGCGATTCTGAGCATAGGCTATGTCGTCATTCGGGATAATCGCATCCTGCTGCGGGAAAGCGCGCATCATCAGATTCAGGTCAACACGCCTATCCCTGAACAGAGCGTGCGCATCCATCATATTACAGACGAACGGGCACAGCGCGGCGAGCACCTTTCCAGCGTCATGCCGATACTGCTCGAGGCCATGGCGGGGCGTGTGTTGCTGGCGCACCATGCGAGTATCGAATGCGGATTTTTGAACGCAGCCTGTCGCCGTCTTTATGGTTACCCCCTGCCCATGCGATTTATCGATACGCTGGCACTGGAGCGCTGCCGGGCGGCACGCCGACAGGTGACGCTGGCACCGGGTCAGCTGCGCCTGTTCAATCTGCGTGATCAATACGGTCTGCCGCGCTATCAGGCGCACAATGCATTGATCGACGCCATCGCCACCGCGGAACTGTTTCTGGTGCAACTGGCGCAGATCAAGGGCAACGACAGCGATATACGCTTACGGGATCTGATGGCGCGGTAAACCGGATATCGGCATAGTCGTCCACTGGCAAAATCAGACAAACCAATAGGGGAATACGTGAACTGCTCGACAATTTTCGCATGGCCCGGTGCTTCAGAAATCGCGCCAGCCAAAGCTATATAAATAGATAACCAGCGTATCCCGGTCGATTTGCCATGCACGTGGAAGAAATATTTGTTTCAGATATCCCTTCCGATTTCGCGGAAGAGGAGACATGCGAGACGCGCGTGCGCACCGCTGATCTCGTGCAATCCAAACGCTTTCCGTCCTGCCGATTCAGCTTTGAACTGTTCAACCAGCGTTGGTTGTCCGTTACCCGTGAACAGGCATTTCAGAACGCCCACGACTATGAACTGGACACCCGTATTCTCGACTCGACGCCAAGACGGTCACTGAAAATCAGCTGGCTCTATCTGTGGGCATTTAGCGTGCTGGCGGCGACTGCCGGACTGATACGCTTTACCGATGTCGTCGCGCCCTCGGTTATGTTACCGGTCATACTGGGCGCGAGTGGAAGTGCGGCACTGCTCCTGCTGCTGGCGGCATACCGCTCACATGATCGACTGATCTTCTACAGCCAGCATGGACGCGTGCCCCTGGTCATACTGCTCAACCGCAATCCGGACCGCAGCACCTTCAAGACGTTCGTTGATGCGCTGACCCGGTCCATACAGAACGCGCAAGACGACCGTGTCGGCGGCAACGACGTTCTAAGACATGAATTAAAGGAACATCGACGCCTTATGGAACAGGGCATCATTTCGGAAAAGCGCTACGCGCGCGTGAAACAGCGCATTCTCGATCTGCACCAGTAATTCCGGCCCTTCACAAGCACTACCCCAATGTTGCCAGACAGGCCATCCGCACACTGGCAGGCACCGCGTGTGGCTCTTCGCTGATCGGGATTGTCTGCAGCGCGGGCATCTGCTCGAATGCAGGCCCCAC
>JBFEJM010000276.1:0-3902 GCA_041553175.1 Gammaproteobacteria bacterium
CGCGGGATTCCTTGTCCAGCGAGTAGACGCCGTTACGTAGTCATCAAACGGCACTTTGGGGAAACGCTTCTGGAAATAAGACCGGAATTCCTTCAGATCCTGTTCCGGACTGGCATCAGCTGAGGGTGGCAGTGCTACAGTGATGCCAAGAGCTGCCACGATGCTCAGGAGTTTTATCATTGATGGTGCCTCCTTAAAGTGGGTTGTCAGATCGTGCCCGGAGGCACGATCCGCTAGAAGTGTTAGTCGATCGCTGTTTCCTCGGAATCGCTCTGTCCTGTGTTGTCCACCCAACGGAGCGTCAGCTTATCACCCGCCTTGGCGCCCTTGAAGCGGAACGATAGATAGGGATTCTTGGAAATAGCGGGACCCCACAGTGCAGTCAACACCACATTACCGTTGTGTTCGCACGTCACTTCCTGAATGAAGTGAGCGGGAATGGGTTTGCCCGTCTTCTTGTCTTTCGACAGGCCTGTTTCCATCGCGTGGCTGATGAGAGCCTTTACCGTGGTCACGTCACCCGCGAGTTTGGCGCGAACCTTTATCGTGTTTGCCATTGTGCTGCTTCCTCTTGCCGAAATCTTGAGTCGTGTCAGGTTGAAGTTGAATGTCGGATCAGCCGCCGCAGCCGCCGATGGTGACTTTCACTTCCTTGCCTGTGCTATACAGCTTGCCGCCGGCCTTTACGACCGCAATCACGCTGGAGGTTTTGCCCAGCTTTATGCGGGTTGCGACGAACGCTTCCGCACCGCTGCCAAGGTTGTAGGACGAGGCAAGGGGAGTGGCGTTCTTCTCCGCGATAATGCTGATCGCTTCGACGCCCGCGATATCTGCTTCAACGGAAACAGGTACGACTGCGCCATTCTCGGCAATATCCGGCACCTTGATTTTGATCTTGTCGCTGCCGGTCAGCTGGGTACTGCCAAACAGTCCGTTCAAGGAATCATCAACGCTCTTGGCATCGAATGCATTTTTGGGCCATGCGGCCAGCACGGTGCGCGGTGTCAAGAGTCCGGTTCCGATCGCCATACCCACGGCACTGGCAGCCAAGGTACCTTTCAGAAGGGTTCTACGTTTCATATTGGTCACTGCTGTTTCTCCTAACGTTGCCAATGCCGATGGCTAGAGGGTGTATACGTATTCGACTATTTTGTTG
Organism: Gammaproteobacteria bacterium; assembly: GCA_041553175.1. Lineage (GTDB taxonomy): Bacteria > Pseudomonadota > Gammaproteobacteria > Thiohalobacterales > Thiohalobacteraceae > JAHJQQ01. The sequence goes on from JBFEJM010000276.1 coordinate 1,157, forward strand.
ATCTCGTCTTCCGACAGGATCTTGTGGCGTCCGAAGGGCGGCATCATGCTGTTCGGGTTCGCCTTGGTCGAGTCCCATATTTGCGCGTGAAGCTTTGCCTTGTCTGGGAAACGTGCCTGCATGGCAATCAGTGGCGGACCGATGTCACCGGCCAGGTCTCCACCGGCCATTTGATGACAGGCCAGGCAATTTCCTTTCTTGCGATCAAACGCAATCTTCTTGCCTTCATCAATGACAGACGGTTTGGCTTCATCAGCGGCGACTGCAATTGCGGGAGCCAGTGCCAGGCTACCCAGCAGTGCTGCCAAGGAAGCGGCGGTTGAAATGATGCTCAGGGTTTGCCGCATCGTTGCCTCCTCAGTGGGTGAACAAATTAAGGTTGTGGTTGTGTTGAACAGGTGCCTGCATCGCTGCTGCCACCGTTGGTAGAAAGGGTTTGAAACTGCTTGGCATACAAAGGGAATATAGCTTTGCCGGAACGGCGCGTCAAAGCCCGCGTGCAGGGCACCAACAATATTACGAACCTTTAACATTTTAATATGCACCCCGGTTTGAACGCGGTGATGCACTCCCTCCGGCATCTTGTAACCCCTTAAGACGAGGCTGGAGTCGGTTTTATTCCATGAGTGCTTCAACGTCCTGATTGTGCCTTCTCCTCCAGGGCGATCGCCTTCAATTCGCGCAGGCGGGCCTCGATCCGGGAAGATTGATAAAAGTCTTTTCCGGCGCGGGCACTGGCCAGCTCCAGTTGCTCGATGGCGCCGTGGGTTTGACCGCTCAGGTAATAGTACTCGGCCATGGCTTCGTGGGCATCGGCGTCCTGCTTGAGGCCGGTCGCCGCCTTCGCCAGCAGTTGATAAACGCCGGGGTCACGGGTGGTCTGGCGCCGCTGCTGGGCCTCCAGCAGCCGGTAGGCTTCGGCATAGTGGCCCGCGTTCAATAATGCGTGCGCGTATCCCTCAACCAGTACAGGATTGGCGGGGTAAATATCAAGTATGCGGCGGAACCGCGACAGTGCGGCGTCACTGCGGCCGGTCTTCTGCTCGATCTGGGCCAACGCCAGCTGATAGGCAATTCGATCCGGGTCGGCGGCAGCTAGTTGATTGAGTTTTTTCACTGCGGCATCGGAATCGCCGCTGCGGGCGAGCGCCAGCGCGTGCCCATACTGCCGGGCGGTTTCGGGAACGGGCGGGTCGGTCTTCTGCGATTCGAAAAAGGCCAGGGCGGTGGCGGCATCGCTCGTTGTGAGGACGCGCAGTTTGGCCTGGGCCAGATAAAAGCTCAGGCTGTCCCTCACGGTGTGCGGTCGCGTCTGTTCGGCGCGTGCGGTTGAATCCGCAATGCGGTCGAGTGTAACCGGATGAGTGCTGAGGAAGGGCGGCAGGCTGTCACCGTAGTAGCGTGTGCTTTGTTGCAGGCGTTCAAAGAAGCCCGGCATGCCCATCGGGTCGAATTCCGATCGGGCCAGGGTCTGCATGCCGATATTGTCCGCCTCCTTTTCATTGGCGCGGGTGAAGTTTATCTGCTGCTGAATCGCGCCCGCCTGCACCGACATCAGTGCGGCCTGACCGGCCTCGCTGTTCTGGGTGCCGATGAGAATGGCCGCCAGAATTGCAGCGGCGGCCGGCAGGCTCATGCGGCTGGCCGAGTCATAGGCCCGAACCAGGTGTTTCTGGGTGACGTGGGCGATTTCATGCGCCAGAACGCCGGCCAGTTCACTCTCGTTGCGGGACGCGAGGATCAGGGCGCTGTGCATGCCGATGAAGCCACCCGGGGCCGCAAAGGCGTTTATGGCGTCGTCTTTGACGATGAAGAACGTGAAGCGCTGGCTGGGCGCATCGCTGTTGGCCACCAGCCGATTGCCCAGTCCGCTCAGATAACTCTGCAGTTCCGCATCGTCCACGAATGGAACCTGCTGGCGCAGCTGGCGCATGAAGGCCTCGCCGAGTTGTCGTTCCTGCTCCGGGGTAATCAGACGTTCCGATGGATCGCCGATGCTGGGCAGATCCACCGCGGCGGCGGGAAAGATCAGGCTCAGGCAGAGGAGGGGAAGTAACCACAGGCGGAAATACAGCATGGGAATAGGGATTCTCGGCTCTTGGGCTTAAGAGTGGAGACCACAATACCTGTCCGCTGGTTCCCATGCCAGTCAGATTAAGGCGGCCTTTAGTGCAAACCAGGGTTCGGGGTGACAGTCGGAAATATATTAGTATAATCTCATATTTAACCGATACTCGAGAGAATCGCCATGTTTGGAGTCCCTGAAATCGAAAGTCAGGAGCTCTCTCAATTGTTGAGAGACGCGCCGGACAGCGTGCAGCTGGTCGATGTGCGTACTCCTCAGGAGATGGCTCAAGGCATCATTGAGGGCGCCGCTATGGTCCCACTGCACCTGGTGCCATTGAAGGCGGGTGAATGGGCGCAGGACGACCGGCCGATGATTATCTACTGCCGCTCGGGTGCGCGCTCAGCTCAGGCATGTGCGTTTCTTGCGGCGCAGGGCGGCGGACGAGAGTTCATCAATCTGCGCGGTGGTATCATCGACTGGGCGCGTCCCGGTTTACCGTTGGCTCTGCCGCCGGCGAACAGCGTCCTTGCATAGGCCTTCCCGACCGGGAAGTAACAGTATCGTTCAGGGTTGCGTTTGGATAGCAGTTGTCATATAAGAGCGTTGCTAAAATCCAAATGATCCCGGCGTACTGTTCTTCACTCGAACACACAACGTCTTAAAGAATAGGAGTTTGAC
>JBFEJM010000277.1:0-3880 GCA_041553175.1 Gammaproteobacteria bacterium
GCCAAGGCGGCTGTGATCGATCTGGGTGACGGCGTGGAGGGGACCCTGCGTGCCTCCGACCTGACCCGCGATCGTGTGGAAGATGCCCGTACCGTCCTCAAGGTCGGCGACGAGGTTGAGGCCAAGTTCATGGGTGTGGACCGGAAGAATCGCACTATCAGCTTGTCTATAAAGGCTAAAGATAGTGACGAAGAGGCCGAAGCTATGCAGGACTACACCCGTTCTTCGGGTTCTGCAACGACCACCTTGGGCGATCTGCTCAAGGAAAAGATGGAAGGTAAGGATAGCTGAAGTTTGGTGGACAGGGGGTATCCACCCGTCCGTTGACGTTGTTTGGTCTGGGGGGTCGTGAGTTCACGGCCTCCCGTCCCAAAATCAGGAAGAAGATAATGACAAAGTCTGAACTGATTGAAATTCTCGCCAGTAAGAACAGCCATCTTAATTACAAAGATGTCGAACTTGCGGTGAAGAGCCTGCTGGAACAGATGAGCCAATCACTGTCCACAGGGCATCGCATCGAGATCCGAGGATTCGGCAGTTTCTCTTTGCACTACCGGCCGCCGCGTGTGGGTCGGAATCCCAAGACGGGCGAGGCAGTCGCGTTGTCCGCCAAGTATGTTCCCCATTTCAAGCCGGGCAAGGAACTGCGCGAGCGTGTCAATGAGGGCAAGGATAAACCCGTAACGGACTAGCAATAAGAAGACGGAATGATTCGCGTCCTGGGCAGAAATGTCTCCGGGGGCGATGTCGATACAATTCGAACCGGCTGTAACGGCCGGCCCGTCCCTACAGCTATTCAGAATTTCCCCAATCATTCTTTCGGCGCTTGAGTTGCCAGGCGTTGCCGCCTAAAGTGGCGGGAGCGCTGCCGTCAGCGCCGATTTCCCGATTAACGGACAGAATGCGGAGGAGGCCATGTCCCGTCTGTTTTCCTTCCTGGTGTTGCTGATCTTGGTTGTGGCTGGTCTTGCCTTTGCGGTTGTGAACGACCAGCCGGTCAGTCTGAATTACTTCCTCGGTGTCATCGATGTGCCGCTGGCGTTGACCCTGGTGCTCACATTGGCGCTGGGTGCAGCGCTTGGCATTCTGTTTTCGATGGGCATGATCGTCCGACTCAAACGCGACGGCCTGAAGCTTCGACGTCAGGCGCAACTTGCCGAACAGGAAGTCGCGAATCTGCGCAGTATCCCCATTAAAGACAGCCACTGATAATGCTTGAACTCCTATGGTTGCTTTTGCCTGTGGCAGCCGCGTCCGGTTGGATCATGGCGAAACGTTCCGGGACCCCACCCCGGCGTGGCGGTTCGCGTGATTTCAGCTCGGATTATTTCCAGGGTTTGAATTTCCTCCTGAATGAGCAGCCGGACAAGGCCATCGAGGTCTTTATCCGCATGCTCAAAGTCGACAGCGACACGGTCGAGACGCACCTCGCCCTGGGCAATCTGTTCCGCCGGCGCGGTGAAGTGGATAGGGCCATCCGTCTGCATCAGAATCTGATCGCGCGACCGACACTGAGTCGCGATCAGCGTAACGCCGCCCTGCTCGAACTGGGGCAGGACTATATGCGTGCGGGCTGGCTCGATCGCGCTGAGAGTCTGTTTGATGAGCTGGTCGAAAGTAATTCCCATATGCGATCCGCGCTGCGCCACCTGCTCGATATCTATCAGCAGGAGAAAGAGTGGGAAAAGGCAATCTCGACCGCGCGGCGGCTGGAGAGTGAAAGCGGTCAGTCTATGCGGGCCATGATTGCACAGTTCTATTGCGAACTGGCCGAGCAGGCGCTCAAGCGCAATGACGAGAATCAGGCTACACAGATGGTCAAGCGTGCGTTGGGCCACGACAAGCGCTGTGTGCGGGCAAGTCTGCTGCAGGCGCAGATGGCGATTCGTTCCGGCAACTGCAAACAGGCGCTGAAGGCATTTCGCCAGGTCGAGGAACAGGACATCGAGTATCTGCCCGAGATTCTCGAGCAGACACGAAAGTGTTATGAGGAAATGAATTCAACCAAGGCGCTGATCGATTATCTCAGGCAGGTTCTCGATCGTTACGATGGTGTATCGCCGGCGCTCATGTTGTCGGAATTGCTTTCGGCAACCGAAGGTGACACGGTCGCGGCGACATTCATGACGGAACAATTGCGCAAACGTCCCTCGGTCCGCGGGCTGGGGCGGCTGATCGATCTCAATCTGGCGACAGCGTCAGGTCAGGGTAAGGACGATTTGCTGATCCTGCGCGATCTGGTCGAGAAGCTGCTGGCCAACAAGCCGATCTACAAATGCACCCATTGCGGATTCTCGGGCAAATCCCTGCACTGGCAGTGTCCCAGCTGCAAGGAGTGGAATGCCGTTAAACCTATTCATGGGGTGGTGGGTGAGTAGCCCCGTAGGGCGCAATAGCGCAGCGTATTGCGCCGGATGTATGGAAAGTCATTCTGTTTCACACCGGGGCGCGCAAAGCGCACAAAGAAAGTCGCTTCTTCTTGCAGAAACATCTTTGCGACCTTTGCGTGCTTTGGTGTGAATATCAGGCTCGCAGGGATAGGCACACACGGCGCATTACGGACTTCCGAATCCAAACGTGGGATAACACGAAATGAACGCAAACACATCTGATCCTCAGGTCATCGTCGCGCTGGACTATCCCGCGGCGAAACCCGCGCTGGAAATTGTCGATCGGCTGACGCCTGACCTGTGTCGACTCAAGGTCGGCAAGGAGTTGTTCACGCGTGCCGGACCGGAACTTGTGCAGACTCTGGCCACGCGTGGGTTCGATGTCTTTCTCGACCTGAAATTCCACGACATTCCCAACACGGTTGCCCAGGCCTGTCGCGCCGCCGCCGAGCTGGGCGTGTGGATGGTCAACGTCCACGCCCAGGGCGGGCGCAAGATGATGACAGCCGCCCGTGAAGCACTGGCCGAGCAGGGTGACAAACGCCCGTTGCTGATCGCCGTGACCATACTGACCAGTCTTGGCCAGGAGGACATTCGGGAAGTCGGGCTGACCGGGTCACCGGCCGAGAACGTCATGCGTCTGGCGACACTGACCAAAGACTGCGGTCTTGATGGTGTGGTCTGTTCGCCGATGGAGGCGGGTGCCTTGAGCAGCGCCCTGGGTAAAGAATTCCGCCTGATCACCCCCGGTGTCCGCCCGTCCGGCGCCGCCCAGGACGATCAACGGCGGGTCATGACACCCGCTCAGGCAGTGGCGGCGGGAGCCCGCTATCTGGTGATCGGACGCCCTATCACCCAGGCCCCTGATCCTATCGCCACCCTGAAGGCGATTAACAACGAAATCAGCGGTTTGACCTCGACCTGAGACCTGCTAATCTTGCCCCGGCGGATGCGTACGGAACATGCGTCCGCGTACATATTTCCACTTATGACAAGGAGGTCATCATGCCACGTTCATTCTTACGCAATCTACTCGGGGTTTTCTGTTTACTGCCCTGCCTGTGCTTCGCCGGTCCGGTCAACATCAATACCGCGACGGCCGATCAGCTGTCGGCTTCCCTGCTCGGCGTCGGCGCCCAGAAGGCCGCCGCCATCGTCGCCTTTCGGGAAAAGAACGGACCGTTCCGCAGCCCGCAGGATCTGACCAAGGTAAAGGGGATCGGCAATAGCCTGGTACAGAAGAACAAAGGGCTTATTCGAATCGAGGTGGAGAAACCTGCCGAGAAGAAATAGCGCGTGAGTCGTTTGCGAGTCACGGTGGCCGTGAAGGTTTGACGGCCACCGTTTTTTTTTGCCCGGCATTTCTACCGTTCTCGATGGAAGTCATCGGTCCGTCGGCGATATGCGCGTATGTATGGTTGAATAAAGTAAGATCTCGTTATCCCGGCGCATGTCCGTATCCAAGCGCATCCATTCCGGTGAATACCGGC
>JBFEJM010000278.1:0-3879 GCA_041553175.1 Gammaproteobacteria bacterium
AAAACCCACACCTCGCTGGGCAAGGAGATTCTCAAAGGCTCGACCTCGCCGTATTTGCAGATGGGCGCCGACATCGCGCTTCACCATCACGAATGCTGGGATGGCAGTGGTTACCCGAACGGACTCAAGGGTGAGGATATACCCTTGCCCGCTCGCATTATGGCAGTGTGCGATGTCTATGACGCATTGCGCAGCCGACGCCCCTACAAGCCGGCGCTGACCCACGCAGCGGCGCTCGACGTCATGCACAAGGGCGATGCCCGTACCGACCCCGACCAGTTCGACCCGAATGTGCTTGCGGCAATGTTCGCCGCGGCCGATCAATTCGAGGAGATCTACCGGAAGTCGCAGCCGGCCTGATTTGAAGAATTGTTCGGAATCCTGTTGACGGGCTCGCTGTTGTGCCGTCTTTGAGTTCGCAGCGGGGACGCGGATGTCGTACAACAAAACAAAGGGGCCATGCAGGCCCCTTTGTCGTTCACGCTCACCGTCCGCAGTCAGAATCGCCCGGTAATCTTCACCCAGGCCGATCGCCCGGGTTCATTCACCTGCACCAGGTTGCCGAACACGTCCGAACGGCTCACATGTTCCGCATAGGTACGGTCAAACAGATTGTCGATGCCGAGCTTCAGCTCGACCTGTTTGCCGAGTCTGCTGCCGCCATAGAGGTCCATCACGGCGAAGCCGGGTGTCTCGCGTTCGTCGAGACCGCTCAGGAGATCGGCCCGGTCCTGTGCGTCGACGATGCGCAGGCGCGTGCCGGCATTCCAGTCGCTGCGTGTGTAGTCAAGCGTCAGCACCAGTTCCAGCGGCGGAATCTGTGCGATCGGCCGGTCGTCGCTGGTGTTGGTCGCATGCACGTAGGACAGCGCCGCTCCGGTAGACCAGTTGGTGTTCCATTTGCGCTGCAGTTGCAGTTCCGTGCCCGACAGCCGCGCATCGACGTTGCAGTAGACCGTATCAGTTGCCGCCGCGCCCGGCGCGCACTGCGGCTGATTGGCGCCAAGATCGCGCAGGATGTAATCACTGACCTGATCGTGATAGATCGAACCGACGAACTGCCAGCCACGCGCCGCCCAGGTCAGACCGATCTCGGCCTGATGGTGTTTTTCCGGTTCGATGTCGGGGTTGCCGATCCAGCCCATACGTGCCAGGTAACGTTCGGTTTCGTCGGCGGTGCACACGCTGCGGCTCAGTGTTCCATAGACCGTGGTCGAGGGTGACGCCAGCTGACGCTCTATTCGCAGTACTGCACCGACATTGTGCTCGGTCTGATCCGTGGCGATGACGCCGTAGGTGTTGTTGTACAGCATGTTCGGCACGCTGCCGGTATCCGTCGCGGTGGCCGCCTTGTCCGCTTCGGCGCTGACGCGGTCATAGCGCAGGCCCGCCTGCAGGCGAGTGGCGTCGTCGAGCGGACGGTCCATTTCCGCGAACAGGCCGGTCTGCGCAATGCTCACGTCCGGCCACAGGAAGAACATGGTCTGATCGTTGTTCGCATTGATGGCTTGTGCGTCGCGGTCGCGTTTCTGCGCATCCACGCCGACGGTCCAGTAGGTGTCTTCGCCCTGCAGGATATCGAACCGCACGCGGCCGCCGGTGGTGGTGGAATCCGACGGCGCCTCGGTACGCATCATGCCGGCGGGGCGCAGCGAGAAATTGTCCATCAGATGCTCGACATCGCTGCGGTAGAGATCCACACGCATGCCGGTGACGGTCTCGCCGAGATCATCCTGGGCAAATTGCAGACGGATGGTGTCGGCATCGCTTTTCGGCGCGTCCATACCGGCGCCGGCAAACAGCATGTCCTCGCCGCGTACCGCTTCGAGCCCCAGTTCCAGGCGGGTATCGGCGTTCGGCGTCAGGCCGAGAATGATATTGCCGCTGGTCTGCTGATAGGCGGAACGCACTTCATTGCCGTCACCGTCCTCGTAGTTGTCCGCTTCGCTGTAGTCGCCGATCAGCCGCACGAAGCCCAACGGGCTGCCGGCCGCGACATCGGCGAATAGGTTACGGGTGTCTGAATTGCCCTTGTAGCTGGCACCGGCCTGGCCACGCAGGTTTTCATCCTCGCCAAAGCGCGGGGTATGACGTTCCAGCAACAGCGTTCCGCCACTGCCGCCACCGCCGAACACCACTGTCTGCGAACCTTTTATAAGGGTGAGGCTGTCGTAAGTCTCCAGCGCGGAGTACGAGGTCGGCGGGTCCATGCGGTTGGGGCAGCCGCCGTGCACATAGGCGCCGTCGAGGATCACGTTGAGCTGAGTCTGCGACTGGCCGCGAACGATGGGCTCGATGGCGTGTCCACCGATGCGGTTGCCGCTCACGCCGGGCAGGGACCGCAGCCATTCACCGATATCGGCCGGCACGCCGGTGGCGGCGTCGAGGTCGACCGTTTGCTCGCTCGGGTTTTGCTCGATGTCGCCTTCGACCTGGATGACGGGCAGATCCTCGGCCCGCGGCGTGGCGACGCCGGTACCCAGTATTGCCGCAATGATGACTGCTGATGGTGTGTGCCGCATGTTCGCTCCGCTGCGTTGTTGTTAACCGGATGCGCATTGCGCAAGTTCCGCGCCAGAAAAAAACGTCTTTTCTTTTCAGCGTAATAGGTTGGAGGGTCGCTGAAATTCCGGGGGTGCGGGCGGTGACAAGACACAGCAGTGCGGCATTTGACCCGCTTTCGGGCGGCCGGCGCAGGCGTATCGAAACAGGGCGAGTTTGCGGGTGAGTGGAAGGCTGGGGCCGGACGCGCTCGGGGTTGCCGGATGGGGCCAGGCGCACGCTCGGGCGCGAGCGCTATGGTACACTAGCGCGCCGTCGCCGGCCGGCAGCCGCTGGCGCCGGCGGACGCGCCCCGCCAGCCCCGCAAAGCGGGCCTAAGCGGCGGGCGCGAAGAACAATTTTTGATGCGATGGGTGAGATCCAGAGGCATGATTTTCGGCCCGATTTCAACCCGATCCGTCGTCCGGTTTGGCGGCTTGTGCCGGTCCCCCCGCGACGCTAAGCTGTGAACCCCGTCAGGCCCGGAAGGGAGCAGCGGCAGCAGTGATGCGGGCGCCGGGGTGTGGCTGGTACGGGCCGCCTCTTAATTCTGATTTCCATGGGTTGAATGAATCATCCCGCGGGTGCGAGCCGGTTTGCGAACCGGCTCTGTTCGCGGGAAGGCCCGCAGCGTCATAATTGAGTTTCTAGTCATGAGTTATCAGGTCCTCGCACGCAAATGGCGGCCCCGCAGTTTCCACACCCTGGTGGGGCAGGAGCACGTGCTGCGTGCCCTGGTGAATGCGCTCGACAATGATCGCCTGCACCATGCCTATCTGTTCACTGGTACCCGCGGCGTGGGCAAGACCACCATCGCCCGCATCTTCGCCAAATCCCTCAATTGCGAGAAAGGTGTCAGTTCCACGCCCTGCGGCGAATGCAGCGCCTGCTGTGAAATCGACGAAGGGCGTTTCATTGATCTGATCGAGGTCGATGCCGCATCCCGCACCAAGGTCGACGAGACCCGCGAACTGCTTGAGAATGTTCAGTACGCTCCGACCCGCGGTCGTTACAAGGTGTATCTCATCGACGAGGTGCACATGTTCTCCAACCACAGCTTCAACGCCCTGTTGAAGACCCTGGAGGAGCCGCCGCCGCATGTGAAATTCCTGCTCGCGACCACCGATCCGCAGAAACTGCCGGTGACCATCCTGTCGCGCTGCCTGCAGTTCAATCTGAAACGTCTGCCGCAGAACATGATCGGCGAGAAGGCCTCGGTCTCCACACTCGACCTCCCCGGACGCCAGCTCGAACTGCTGCAGCGCGTGCACGCCACCGGCACCCCCATGGTCGTGCTGGTGATGTCCGGCCGTCCGCTCGACCTGCGCTGGGCCGACG
>JBFEJM010000279.1:0-3863 GCA_041553175.1 Gammaproteobacteria bacterium
AACAAGGATCCTACTGCCCTCTTTGTGGTCCGTGTTGTGCTTGGAGGTGACCATGCTCAGCTCTAAGGTGTTGCTGAATGAACTGCGCCAACCTTTAGTTCGCGCCACGTGGATACTGACCGGCGTGTTAGTGATATCCATCGCGGCGGGCCTGTTCAACGCGCGAATGCTGCAGTCGAATGAAACGGCCAAGCAGATGCTGCAGGATACGGTTCTTGGGTATCGCAATGCTATTGATTCAGAGTTGATACTGCGGACCAAGACTGACCGGTTTGGTGCCTTGCGCGCGGAAGGCTTTATCGGGCCCGAGCCGCGCCTGCGCTGGATCGAAGACGTCCGCGAGATCGCCGAACGTGCGGATATAGTATCAATCCGTTATGAGTTGGGCGCTCGAAAAGCGCGGGGTGCGCCGAGTGCAACCGGCGCTTATCAACTGTACGCAAGTCCGATGCAGCTCCGTTTGACGCTGCGACACGAAGGCGATCTGCTGACTTTCCTTGGACTGCTTGAAGGCCGGCGTGGCGGTTTGTTTGAATTGTCATCTTGCAGCCTGGTTCGATTACTGGAATCCGGCGGCACGAACGAATCGACGGCACGCGTGGCGGCGGAGTGCAATCTGCTCTGGTACAGCCTGGATACGCCTGGAAATCCAGGGCGAGAGGAATTCCAGTAATGCGCGCATATCTTGTTTCGGGGGTATTCCTCAGTCTGGCCTTCGGGTCTGTAGCGGCGGACGATCTCGGCCGTTTGTTCAGTACCCCAGAGGAGCGCGCGCGCATTGACAATCTTCGCGCTGGCATAGTGTCGGCGACAGAGACGGGAGACACCGAGACAGTCGATCAGCTGTTGCTCAACGGCACACTCACCGGCAGCAACGGCAAACGTCTTGCCTGGATCAACGGAAGAGTCACGGCGGCGGACGATGCAGGCGCTGATACAACGTTGCTGTATGACGGGCGTGTTCGGCTGCGCTGGCGCGGTGGTGAAATCGCGCGTGACCTCAAACCGGGGCAGGTTGTCGACAAGGTCACCGGTGAAGTATTTGAAGTCTACAATCGTCCGCCGGACAAGGTGGCGGTGACACCGGAGTCCGCTGCCAATGCTACCGAGGCGAAGGACTGAACATGTGTCCGAACCGGCATGGATCATCCTGCGCTAGCTGTCGTGCTGGATGCACGATTGTCGATCAACGCGGCGCCGCGGTAATGATCATGCTGCTCATTCTGGTCATGGGATCGGCGTACTTCCTCGTTACCCAACTCAACAAGGGGCATTCGAAGCAGCCGCTCAATATAACGACCACAACCGATCTCGGTGCTATAACCGAAGCGCTTATCGGCTATGCGTTGATCAATAACTGCTTGCCCTGTCCCAGTACCACGGCAGACGACGGCGCTGAAAATTGCGCTATCGGTCGCGCCGGTTTTCTCCCGTGGAGAGTCCTCGGACTGGGTGCGCTCGACGACTGGAATCATCGCATTCGCTATATCGTCGATCCGAACTTCGTCACTGGCTGCACGCTGTATCAGAGCAGTATTGGTGACATGCAGGTGCAGACACGCGACAACACCGGCACTCCGATACCGATTGCCAATGGCAGCAACGTACCCGCTGTTGTCATCTCCCATGGCGCGAACGGGTTCGGTGCAACCAACGAGAACGGATCGATCATCGCCGCGCCTCCGGCCAGCCATATCGATGAGCGCGCTCATTTGAATAACGCCACCCTAGGTTTCATGCAGCGGGCTGCGACCGACGATACCGCCATCACGGGTGGTCCCATCGATGATCTGGTCGGCTACATCCCCCTCAATGTAGTCATCAGCCGGGTCGATACAGTAACCCCCGGCGGGCTGCCGGCATCGCCGCCGCCACCGCCCTAGGTGCAGACAGATGAATAGAAACCGATTACGACATTTCAATTATGCGCGCGGCTTCAGTCTGGTGGAGCTGGCGGTAGTGCTGGTCATCATCGGCCTTCTTCTGGGTGGGTTGCTGGCACCGCTCGGCACCCAGATGGAAAACGATCGTCGCAAGGAAACCCAGGCTACGCTGGAAGCGATTCGTGAGGCACTAATCGGTTATGCGGTCATAAACGGTCGCCTGCCCTGCCCGGATACCAACAACGACGGACTCGCCAATGACGCCTGTTCGAATCTGAGCACCCGCGTCAATAAAGGCAGGCTGCCCTATGCAACGTTGGGAATATCCCAGATCGATGCCTGGAATATCCGGCCCTGGATGTATGCCGTCAATGGCGCATTCACGAACACGATTACAACCACAACCGCGGGTACCGGAAACGGGATTATTCAGGTTTGGTCAGGTGCGGCCTGCGCGGGCGCACCGCAGAAGGCATTCAATGTACCTGCGCTGGTTCTCTCCGAAGGTAAGGAGCGTTACACCACATCACTGCTCGAGCGGGAGAATTATCTCGTCACCGGTGGCGCGCCCGATCGCTGCTTCGCGGAAGCGGGTTATATAAACGGAAACGGTGGTTTCGACGATCTGGTCACCTGGATCCCTCATGGGGTACTGATCAACCGCCTGGTGGCGGCCGGAAAGGTTACCGGACCCTGAATGTGGAATGAACAGTCGATTTTGCAAAAAGTTTGCGAACAAGTCGTTATTAACTCAAGGATTCTACTCCCTGGCCGCTAAGCAGGCAGAAGGGAGTCGATGATGGCCCGCTGAGGGTCTAACAATGGTCATTTCAGGAATTGTGGAGCGAATATCATGAACAAGCGTCAGTCCGGTTTTACTCTGGTGGAAATCGCCATCGTACTCGTCATTATTGGGCTGCTGCTGGGCGGCGTGCTCAAAGGCCAGGAGATGATCGCGAACGCCAAATACAAGAATTTACGCAGCGATATCAATTCATATAGCGCCGCCTTTTACAGCTTCCAGGATCGCTATCGCGCCCTGCCCGGCGACTTTGATGACGCGGTTGCCAAACTGAATGCCGCGGCAACGGCTGGCAATGGTGCGGGCACCATCGGTGGCAACACCTGCCTGACCAATGGCGAAGAATCCTGCCTGGTATGGCAGCATCTTCGCTACGCCAATTTGATTTCGGGCGATCCGACCCAGACCGGCCGCACAGCCAATCCCAGCCACAGTTACGGTGGCGAGGTCCAGGGCATCTTCTATGGCGTCTACGGTGGCCGCACCGGCAGCTGGATGATGCTCGCAGGCCTGCCGCCGGATGTTGCACAGCGTCTGGATGAGGATACCGATGATGGCGTCGCCAATGCCGGCACCGTGGTCTGCACCAGCTGCGGCAACGCCGCAACCTATCCGGCGACCGGCAACCGCAACGTCGTGGTCATGTTCTGATACCCGGCCACAGCCACTGACAACAGCCCGCCCTTCGGCGGGCTGTTTCATTTAAGGCCCCGGAAAGTTTATGTAAATCACCCTTCGACCCAGCAGAACTGGCCCGGCCCTTGCTTGTACTCCAGGACAGCGTATCCGGCGTCAAAGGTCGGACGCATGGCCACTAGGATCGGCAGCGTCGTATGCAACAGCAAATCAACCTGTATCAGCCCGTTTTCCGGCGCGAGGAGAAGGTCTTCTCGGCCCGCACGCTCGCCCAGATCCTGGTGATCGCGCTGGTTCTGCTGGTGGGAGGCATTGCGTTGCTGCAGTTGCAGCTCGCCAAACTGGCCTCGACCCGGGACATGCTGGCGGGCCAGAACCGCAGCCTGGAATCAAAGCTGCAACTGCTGGAGGCACAGGCCGACGCCGGTCCGCAGAAGGCACTGGACGATCGTATCGCCGAATTGGAAACGCGCCTGGAAGATGGCGAGTCAGAATTGAACGAGATCAGCGGCCTGATGCTGGAACGCAGCACGGGCTTTGCC
>JBFEJM010000280.1:0-3861 GCA_041553175.1 Gammaproteobacteria bacterium
GGTGCCACAGCGACAATTATCGACGGTGGCGGCATTGATCGTATCTTCGAAACCATTCATGCCGGCGCGGTCCAGATTGAAGATCTGACCCTGCAAAACGGTGTCGCAGGCGCCAATACCCCCGGCTACTTTGTAAACTACGTCGGCGGCGCCATTTCCAATGTCGGCAATACTTCGAATCTGACCCTGCTGAATGTGGTCTTGCGCAACAACTCGGCGCAGTCGGGTGGAGGCATATTCAACATCTTCTCTACGCTCTACGTACACAACTCGACTCTGCATGACAATATCGCAACAGCTGGCAATGGTGGCGGTATCGCCGAAGGTCTGGCCGCCTTCAGTCGCCTCTACAACGTCACTCTCAGCAACAATCAAGCCACCGTTAGCGGCGGCGGTCTGTCGAGTTCCAATAACACCCCTCTTCTCAACAACGTCACAATCACCGGCAATATCGCTGACAGCGACAACAACGGGACCGGTGATGGTGGCGGTATCTCGCGTGGAATCACAGCGGCCACGATTACCAACAGTATTGTCGCCGGCAATAATGATCTCGGTGGTGAAGCACCCGACTGCGCCGATAGCGTGAACTCGTCAGGTTACAATCTTGTCGGAAATAACTCCGGCTGCGTAATCACGCCCAACACAGGCGACCAGATAGGCTCAGGCGTTTCTCCTTTGAACCCCGGACTGAGCGTGCTCAGCGACAATGGCGGAACTACACCAACACATGCACTGCTCAACGGAAGTCCGGCACTTGATACCGGAAATCCCGCCACACCCGGGAGCGGCGGCGGTGCCTGCGAAGCTACAGATCAGCGCGGTACCGATCGTACCGCGAACACAACCTGTGATATCGGCGCCTTCGAGGCAGCCTCGTCTATGGGCCTGATATTCGACGTAAACAGCACTGCAGACCTGACTGACGGAGCAATCGGGGACGGTCGTTGCGAAACAGTGCCTGGCAATAACGAATGTACTTTGCGTGCAGCCATCCAGGAAACCAATGCGCGCGTCGGTGCCGATACCATCAATCTTCCAGGTGGAACATTTCTTCTGACCCGAGCAGGTGCAAACGAAGATGCGGCTCTGTCGGGCGACCTGGACATTTCCGATCTCGTCACGATCCGAGGCTCCGGTGCGGCAACGACTGTTATCGACGCCAATAGTCTGGATCGATCGTTTGAGGTGCGAATGCAGGGCGGGCTGGATATCGCAGGCGTAACCATACGCAATGGACTGGTAACCGGTAGCGGTGGCGGAATCAAGCATCAGGCAAATGGCGATCTGACCATTTCTGACAGCATTATAACGAACAACATCGCTACTGGCGCCAACGCCAGCGGTGGCGGCGTTTTCAGCGTCGCTTTCACTTTACTCACCATCAACAACTCGACCATCACCAAAAACTCGGCCACACTCTACGGTGGCGGTGTCGCCAACTTCACCTTGAGTACTGCAATCATCAATAATGCGACGATCAGCGGCAACACTTCGGGTAGCATAGGTGGTGGCTTGATGAATTCGTTTGCATCCAGCACCACCGTATACGGCAGCACCATCAGCGATAACCAAGCGCCACAGGGCGGCGGTATCGGCACCAACTGGGGCCAGGGCTTCGTCACCTTGATCAATACCACTGTGTCCGGTAATCGCGGCACACTCAACGGCGGCGGCATCCATGTATCTGGCGGCGACACTGTAGCGTTACGCAACAGCACTCTGACGCAAAACCAGGCCCTAGGAACCGCCATCGGGGGCGGCATTTCCAACTATGGCACCGTCATAACGCGAAACAGCATTGTGGCAGGCAATCAAGACGCTTCGAATTCGACGCCTGATTGCAGTGGGAACCTCACGTCACAAGGCTACAACCTGATTGGCGACACCACCGGCTGCGCCGTTGCGGCAAGCGCGGGTGATCAACTCGGCACGGGTATGGCCCCTATCGACCCGCGTCTCGGACCTCTGTCCGATAACAATGGCCCAACCCACACCCATGCACCTATTGTCGACAGCCCTGCCGTCGATTCAGGGAACCCGGCAACCCCTGGCATTGGCGGCCTTAGCTGTGAAGGAACAGATCAACGCGGACACGATCGCGGTCTTAGCGCGTCCTGCGACATAGGCGCAGTTGAGCTGGCCGTAGCTGACTTGGCAATCACGCTCACATCGTCGTCCGTCATGGCTACGCCGAACCAGACAATCACATACTCCATTACGGTTGACAACGCAGGCCCCGACAGCGCCGATCAGCTGCTCATGACCTTCCTGTTACCTCAGGGCAGCCGTCTTGACGGCATTTCAGGTGCCAACTGGTCGTGCAACGAGAGCGGAGGGATCGCCTCCTGTAGTCGCTTGGCACTGGCATCCGGAAACCAGTCCATTCTGACTGCATCGGTAACGCTTGGCCCCGACGCCGGTACTTGGTCCACGACCGGAGATATCATCGCCTCCGGACTTGACCCGAACTCTACCAACAACAGCGTCACGCTCGAGCAGACAATCAGTGCTGTGCCGCAGCCGTCGTCCGGTGCCGGATTGTTCTATAGAGCACAGAGGGCAATAGTTGCTGCTGAATCAGATTCCATTTCCAACAGCGCAGATGACGAAGACAACGAGGCATCGGAATCAGCACTGCAGTCGCAATCAGAGTCAAAGCCATACGCTACTCCCAGTTCGCCGGTCAATTCCTACGACTATTCAGTGTCGCAAACGGATTCGACCGCTGCCGCACGCACTGCGGGGAATGCCTCGACCGGTGGAGGCGGCACATGGAGCACTGGTAATAAAGCTGGTGCAACAACCGATTTTGCGAAACTGGCTCGCGCCGCAATGGCACGTGACAAACAAGAACCGGCTGCGTCCGCTCTGAACAATCCAGCGCTCTGGCAGGAACTGGAAGCCATGAAACGAGCCATGCATGACTCGACTAAAGCCAGCCGAAACAAGGACACTCTGCTGGTCGACACCGTGAAAACGGCCGGTATCTTCCTGGCCGCCGGCGCCACTAACTGGTATATCAAGTCCAGCGCGCTGCTGGCCAGCATCCTGTCCACACTTCCCTTATGGGCGCCCTTCGATCCGCTACCGGTACTTGCGCTGTCCCGTCGAGAACGGAAGAAACGAAAAGCCAAAGCAGCCGCGGAACGCGAAGCCGAGAACCGGGCCTCCAAAAAACTCGGCGATCTGCTTGATCCCAAGCCATCCGGACAACACGCATGATGATCTCAATGCCTGCATTACGCATAAGTGCCGGTCTGGTTGCTATGACGCTCGGGCTGCTGCTGGCGAGTCATTTTCTCGGGCTGCTGCCGAGCGAACAGGAACATCGGCTGCGCGAACGACAGCAGTTCTGCGAAACGCTGGCGGTGCAAATGTCACTGGTTCTGCGTGACGAAGATACTGGTTTGGCACAGTCAGTTTTAACGACGCTGACCCAGCGCAACCCCGATGTCCGATCTGCCGCTCTCCGCCGCACAAACGGCGAACTGATTGCAGCCACGAATGCCCACCCGGTTCAAACACAAGCCTTCGATAAGCAATCCACGAATTCTGATTTTGTAAAAGTACCGATTCATTCGAGTGGTGGGCGCTGGGGCGCGGTCGAGGTATTCTTCGATCCAATGATCAGCCACAGCCTGATCCCGTTCCTCGACATGCCCGTCATCAAATTGATGCTCTTTGTCGCATTGATTGGAGCCCTGCTTTTTTACGTATTCGTAAGACGTGCACTGAAACATCTGGATCCGTCCAATGTTATTCCCGCGCGGGTGAAAGCGACATTGGATGTATTAGCCGAAGGCGTAGTATTGATCGACGACAACGATAATGTGGTTCTCGCGAATGAGTCATTTGCAA
>JBFEJM010000281.1:0-3854 GCA_041553175.1 Gammaproteobacteria bacterium
ACACGTCTATCGAGACTGTTGCCGGTCCTTATCAGATCACCGTTACCGCATCCAGCCGACGCTGCACGCGTAAACGCCTAGAACAGGCTGAGCTGGTCCTGATCGGCGCCGGGAGCTCGAAAAACGTCGGTCGCAAGCGCCGGCAGATCCTGAAATCCAAGCTTGCGATAGGCCTTGTAGAAGCGCTTCCGCAGCAGTTCCGCAAACACACCCTGGCCGCGCATGCGCGCACCGAACCGCGCCTCGTACTCGCGCCCGCCCCGGCAATCGCGAATCCGGTTCATGACATGTGACGCCTTCATGGGTTCATGTGTCTGCAACCAGTCGGCGAACAGATCCTTCACTTCATGTGGCAGCCGCAGCAAGACATAACCGGCGTCGATGGCACCGGCTTCGCGCGCCTGACTCAGTATGGTCTCGAGTTCGGAATCGGTCAGTACCGGGATCAGTGGTGCCACCATGACACCTGTCGGTATGCCCGCGGCCGACAGCCGGGCGATGGTTTCCAGGCGGCGTTGCGGCGCCGCCGCACGCGGTTCCATACGCCGGGCCAGATCGCGCGTCAGTGTCGTAATGGAAACCATGACCTGAACGAGATCGCGTTGCGCCAATTCGGCCAGAATATCCAGGTCGCGCTCGATCAGCGCGGACTTGGTCACCAGCGTCAGCGGATGACCGCAGTCATTCAACACACCGAGAATCTGCCGGGTGATCTCCAGGCGTCGCTCCAGCGGCTGATAGGCATCCGTGTTGATCCCCACGGCAATGGGCGCACAACGATAACTGCTACGGGACAGCTCTTTCCGCAACAACTTCGCGGCATCTGGCTTGTAAAACAGGCGGCTCTCAAAATCCAGGCCGGGCGATAGACCGAGATAGGCGTGAGTCGGGCGTGCAAAACAATAGACGCAGCCATGCTCACAACCGCGATAGGGATTGATGGAACGATCGAACGGCACATCCGGCGACTGGTTGTAGGCAATGACCGAACGCGCAGTGTCGATCTCCGCCGTCGTGCGCAGCGGCTCTGGCGGCGCATCGATCTCGCCCCAGCCATCGTCGAACTCTTCATAACGGTGTTCGTCGAATCGATTGTCGGGGTTGTTGACCGCACCGCGACCCTTTCTGGGCTGGGAAGGCGGCGTGGTCATGATCCTGTCCGCTGCATTATTCCGTCACCTTATAGGGAATGACCTTTTCGCGCTCGGCCGAATCGTTGCGGGCGACAATGGCGCGCGCCGGCTCCACGTTGCTCAGATTGACAGCCTGATGCGGCAGACCCGGCGGCACAAACAGAAAATCGCCCGCTTCATTGATGACAGCATGTTCAAGCCTGGCACCATAACGGGTCTCGACCCGACCACTCAGCACATAGATCGCTGTCTCATAGCCATCATGCACATGCGGTTCCGATACGGCACCCGGCGGCACCACCACCAGGCTCATCGACAATCCCGTCGCGCCGGCGTTGTCACCGGAGATCCCGACGAAGTACGGCAGACCCTGGATGGTTTCGGTGGCTTCGGCCGGTCGCACCGTCACCGGACGACGCATGCCGTCAGCGGCATCTGGATCGATCATCTCTGCTGTCTCCCACGCCCGTCCACAGGCATTCTAGCGCCATACCGGTGTCCGAGACAGCCGCTGAATCCCGCCCACTTTACCGGTATACCGTCGCCCGCCAGGATGCGAACAGGTGCCCGGCGACAAACCGTCTCATCACAATCTATACTTAGCGGATCAACTTCAATAACGGAATCCACCGGGATGAATCTGGAAAAAGTCGTTTTTGCCTTCTTTATCGTGCTTGCCCTGACCCTCAATTTCGGATTCGTCATGGGCGACATGACCAATCAACAACATCACAACGCCTATGAGCTGTTCGCTGCACTGATTGTCAGCCTGATCGCGACTGTGCTCAAGTTCGGCGATCGTACGCACATCGGTGCCGTGCTGCTGGCGACGAGCCTGGTTGCCGATCTGCAGCTTATTGTCGCCGCCCTGGTCTGGGGCGTGGTCGAGTACGGCACGGGTACCGGTCTGGATGCCGACACCATGGCTGACATCGTGTCACTGGCCGGTGGCGCGCTGATTGCCAACTTCGCATCGGTCGTTCTTCTGATCACCGAGACGGTCATGTTGCGCCGTTAGCCGATCGTCATGCAAAACGTCGTCTTCCTTGTACTCCGCCGGATGCGCCGGCCGCTGATCGCACTGATCTGTTCCTACGCGGTTTCCATCCTCGGCTTCACCGTCATCACCGGCATGGATGACCAGGGTCAACCCTGGCGCATGGACTTCTTTCACGCCTTTTACTTTGTCAGCTTCATGGGTTCCACCATCGGATTCGGCGAGATTCCCTATCCTTTCACCGACGCACAACGCCTGTGGGCCACGCTGACCATCTATATCACTGTCATCACCTGGCTGTATGCGATTGGCTCAATTCTGACTGTCGTGCAGGACCGCGCTTTTCGCAAGGTGCTGGCCTTTTCCAATTTCGCGCGCCGCGTGCACCGCATCCGTGAACCCTTCTATTTTATCTGCGGCTACGGCGACACCGGTGCGCTGGTGGTGCGCGAATTGACAAGCCGCGATATCGCCTGTGCGGTTATCGATATCGACGAGACCCGTATTCAGGCGCTGGAAATCGAAGGCCTGCCCATTTACGTACCCGGCCTGTGCGCAGATGCGAACGAGACGGAGGCACTGGCGGCGGCAGGCATGAGCAATCGGCACTGCCTGGGTGTGGTCGCGGTCACCAACTGCGACACGACCAACCTCAAGATCGCCATCACCAGCAAGCTGCTGCGGCCCCGGCTGCGCGTCATCGCCCGCGCCGAAACCCACGACACCGCCGCCAACATGGCCTCGTTCGGTACCGACCATATCATCAACCCCTTCGATTCCTTCGCCGACCGCTTCGGCATGATGTTCCATTCGCCATCGATGTATCTGGTCTATGAATGGATCACCGCGGTACACAACACGCCGCTGAAGGATTTCGTCGTGCCGCCGCGCGGCTTGTGGGTCGTATGCGGCTACGGCCGCTTTGGCAAGGCGGTGCGCAAGCATCTGTCTTTCGAAGGGGTACAGACACAGATTATCGAGGCCAATCCGCATGGCACCGATCCGCCCGAAGGCACCGTCATCGGTCGCGGCACCGAGGCTGTCACGCTACTCCAAGGCAAAGTCGACAAGGCGGTGGGCATCGTCGCCGGCACCGATGACGACACCAACAATCTATCCATCCTGATGACCGCGCGCGATCTGAACGGCTCATTGTTCACTGTTTCCCGACAGAATCAGCGCAGCAATGAGGCCATCTTCCATGCGGCACGGGTCAATCTGAACATGCAGACCAGCACCATTATCGGTCGCAGCGTACTGTCATTGATCATTACACCGCTGCTGGCGGATTTTCTGCGGCTGGCCCGCCTTGAAAACGAGGATTGGGCCAATGTGCTGGTCAGCCGGGTCAGTGGTGTCGTCACCGACAGTGCACCGCAAACCTGGACCCTGGTCATTGACGATGTGAAAAGCCCGGCCGTTACCGGCATGCTCGACGATGGTGTCGACATCAGTATCAACGACATCACAACCGACCCGATCGATCGATCGCATCCGCTGCCCTGTGTGCCGCTCTTGCTGAAGCGCGGAGAAAGCTTGGAACTGCTGCCTGAATCCGATACGCTGCTGGAGTCCGGTGATCAAGTTCTGTTCTGCGGTGTCGACGCAGCCCGTGTCGAAATGAAAACCGTCACCAAGAATTTCAATCTGCTGAATTATGTTCTGACCGGCACTGACAGACCTTCCGGTTATATCTGGCGCTGGTTGTCGGAGCGCAACGCGGC
>JBFEJM010000282.1:0-3849 GCA_041553175.1 Gammaproteobacteria bacterium
ATGATTCGCACCCTGCGGGCGCTCACCCCCCACCAATGCTATCGGGGGCCGGCTACGCTGCGCTGCGCCGTTCAAGCGCGCTATGCGCGCTTAGTCGAACCTGGGTATGCGGGGATCAAAACCCCGTGCCTCTTGGCGACGCCCCAATAATTCAACCGTCCAACGCCCGATACAGCGGCGAACGGTTACAACCGCGCGCGACAAATCCGTTCCATTCGGCGGGTGACTGATTCAGTACCCGCACCGCGGCGGCGCGATCGGGAAATGCAGCGAACACGCAGGCGCCGGTGCCGGTCATGCGGGCCGGGGCGAATTCACCCAACCAATCAAGCGCCTGCCCCACCGTCGGGTAACGCGCACGCACGACGGTCTCGCAATCATTGCGACCGCCGCCCGAGAGAAAGTCGGCTATTGTGATGGGCGGTGAATTGCGTGTCAATTCAGGGGCCGAGAAGATTTCGGCGGTCGCGACCGCGACCGGGGGCACCAGCACCAGATACCACAATTCGGGCGGGGCGACCGGGGTCAGCACTTCGCCGACACCCTCGGCCCAGGCGGCCTGGCCGCGCACAAACACGGGCACGTCGGCACCCAGACTCAGCCCCAGCCCGGCCAGCCGATCAAGGGGAAAACCGATTCCCCAAAGCCGGTTGAGTGCGACCAAAACGGTCGCGGCATCGGAACTGCCACCGCCCAGACCACCGCCCAGCGGCAGATACTTTTGCAGCCGAATATCGACCCCAAGCGATGTGCCCGCCTCGGCCTGCAGCAGGCGCGCGGCGCGGACCGTCAGATCCCGCTCGGCCGGCACCCCCGGCAGCGGGGTTTCTAGTCGAATACCCCCGTGTGAGTTGACCCGCAGACCGATCTCATCGGCGCGATCGAGAAACTGAAAAACCGTCTGCAGCGTATGGTAGCCATCCGCTCGCCGTCCGGTGACATGAAGGAACAGATTGAGCTTGGCCGGGGCCGGGAAGACGGCGAAATCCGCTGGCGCCATCGGGTCGGTCGACATCGCAACTAGCCCGGCTCGGCCGAACCTGTCCAGCTGTCGGCCACCAGCCGGACTCGAATGCCGTCGCGTTCCAGATCGATGCGCTGCGGCATCAGGCCGAGACCGGGCTGTTGGCTGAAGCGGACATAGCGGATCGACCAGCCGCTCTGGCGCAAGCGCTGGGGAAGACCGTCACTGTCGCGCTGCCAGTCCGCCGGCCGGTCCGGCACCGCCAGGCCACGCACCCAATAGCGCAGCCCGTCCGCCGGCAGCGCCCAGCCGGTGTGACGTTCAAGCAATTCGTCGGCGTTGCGGGCGTGGTCATGCACGCCGTCGGCACGCTCCAGATCGACGCCGTCGGCGTCGCCGTGCAGACGCAGCGCCCCCTGTCCCAAGGGACCTGCGAGTTCGATGCGGAAGTCGTCGGCGGTCTGCGTCCAGGTCAGGGTGGCATGCCACCCCTCTTCACCGACCCAGACGGCCACCCGGCCTTTGAGCGCCCAGACCTCGCCGGTCGGCGGACTCCAGGCACTCGGGATTGACGTCTGGGTGGGTATTTGGGCACAGCCGCTGAGCTGCAGCAGCCACAGGCCCAGCAGCATATGCCAGTAGCGCGTGATCACGGCTTGAATCGTTCGAGCGTCTTCAGTAGTACCGCATTATCCGGCGATTTCTTGCGCGCCTTCTGCCACAGGGCGCGGGCCTCGTCCCGCTTGCCCTGCTGCCACAACACCTCGCCCAGATGGGCACCGACTTCGGGATCCTCGTCGCTGAGCTCATAGGCGCGCCGCAACTGCTGGACCGCTTCGTCGAGACGACCCAACCGGTACAGCACCCAGCCCATGCTGTCGATGATCGCCGCTTCATCGGGCGCCAGCTCCAGCGCCCGCTGGATCAGCACCAGCGCCTCTTCGAAGCGATCGGTGCGGTCGGCCAGGGTGTAGCCGAGGGCATTGATGGCGTGGAAGTTGGTCGGGTCCTCCTCCACGACACGTCGCAGGTCGCTCTCGGCGAGGGGGATGTCATTCAGTTTTTCCGCCAGCAGCGCACGCGCATAGAGCACGTCGTGATTGCCGGGCAGCTCGGTCAATACCATGTTGTACAGGTTCATGGCCTCCTGCTGCTGGCCGGCATGGGTCAGGATGTCGCCCTCGACCAGATACAGCCGCACAGCCAGGCGCGGATCGCGCGAGCGGATCGTCTGCAACTGGCGGCGCGCGGTGGGCAGATCGCCCAGTTCGGCGCGCAGCGCGGCGACGCGGATCTGAGCCTCCAGCCAATACTCACCCTCGCTGACCCGCTGATACCAGGTCAGCGCATCTTTCTTGTCGTCGCGCAGTTCCCGCACACGCCCCAGGTAATAGCGGGCCTCCTGCTCACGCTGGCCGAGTGCAAGCAATTTGCGGAAGTTGCTCTCGGCCTCGCGGTAATTCTTTTCCTCAACCGCCAGCAGACCGAGGGAATAGAGCGCATCGACGTGATCGGGTTGCAGCTTCACGACCTGCCTGAACTGCTCGGTGGCGGCCGGCAGATCCTGCAGATCCAGCAGCAGACGCGCCAGCGCCAGCCGCAACTCCACATGCTTGGGCTGCGCGGCAATGGCGGCTTCCAGTTCGCTGCGGGCGACGTCGACCTGGCCGGCCTTCACCCGCACACCCGCCCGCATAATGAGCGCATCCGGCCAGTCGGGCCGCAGACTCAAGGCGCGTTCGACCTGGCTCAGCGCCAGCTCGGTCTGGTCGGCGTGAAGGGCCAGGCGACTGTGGGCGAGATGCGCTTCCGGCGAGTCGGGGTGGTTCTGCGTCAGCCGCGCCATCAGGTCCAACGCCAGTGTCGGGTCTTCACTGCGCGCCAGCAGGCCGGTAATGGTCTGATAGGCCTCGCGGTCCTCCCGCGCGGCGGCGACCATGAACTCCATTTGTTCGTAGGCCTCATCGGCGATGCCGGCATGCAACGCCAGTGCCGCCAGCGACTGGCGCGCCTCCAGCCGTTCGGGCGCCAGTTCCACCCAGCGCCGGGCCGCCGTCAACGCCGCATCTTCCTGTTTGGCGAACAGGGCGATACGCAATGCGCGCTCAGCGACGCGCGGATCTTCGGCGGTTTCGGCCGCGCGCAGATAATGGTCGACCGACACATCCAGACGGTTGCGCTGCCCGGCCACTTCACCGAGCAGGATGTCGAACAGCATCGCCCCGGTCAGGTCGGTCGTCGCCTGCATCGGGGCATCCGCCTCGGGCAGTGTTTCCGCCACCGGCGCAGGCGCCTCGGGCTCGCTCGGTGCCAGGGTCGGAAACCCTGCACAGGCGGCAAGTTGCAGAATGAGCGGGAGAAGAAGAAGCCTGTAATGTTGGGTCATGTATGCCGCTGTGCCGGCCGGTAAACACCAGGCCGATCCTTCGAAATTATCAGGATTGGATATTCTAGCAGCATGTCACCGAATATCCGGCATTTTTTGTCCATGTACCGGCCATCCGGCTTGTATTCACCCGGTGTATAACGCAGAATTTCCGACTCATTCCGGCAGCCCTTTCGGTCATGTCCCTGATCGCCCTTGGCATAAATCACCGCACCGCGCCGGTGGATATTCGCGAACGCGTCGCCTTTCCGGCCGATCGGCTGGGGGAGGCGCTGGGCGATCTTGCGCGCCTGCCTGCGGTGCATGAAGCGGCGATCCTGTCGACCTGTAACCGCACTGAAATCTATTGCGGCGTGAGCGAAGGCGGCAGCGACGCTCTGATCGACTGGCTCTGCCGGCACCACCAGCTCGATCCGGAACAGCTCAAACCATTTTTATATATACACCCCGACGAAGCCGCGATCTCGCATATGTTCCGGGTCGCCGCCGGTCTGGATTC
>JBFEJM010000283.1:0-3844 GCA_041553175.1 Gammaproteobacteria bacterium
CCTTTATTTTTCGGCACTGCCCAGAAAGCCATAGCAGCCATTTCGACCGCCACTCCTGAGGTGCGCGTCATAATTCTGGATATGTCAGAGGTCACCTTACTGGATATAAGCGCCATCATCGCAATGGAATCGATTGCCAAACAACTTTCGGTAAGGGGCACTTGCCTGATTATAAATAACCTCCAATCCCGCATGCTATTGAAACTCCGACGAGCAGGTATTCGAAAACGGATAGGCAAAGTGGAATTTTCGAGGTCACTGAATGATGCGTTGTTGCGGGCAGGTAAAATGCTCCAGCAAGTACAAGCACCCGGACCGAACCTGACCGGAAACAATTAACGCCTCTATCGAGCGCAAAGCACCAACAGGGTCAAAGCGCTCTGGAGTCATATAGAGCGTTCGATTTCGGCGGCGACGCCCGTTTTGCAGGAATTTCATCAAACCAATGACACCGGCGCTCGGGTCGGCCCTGGCGGCACCCCGGAAAAGCATGGCTTCGAATCAGGCCTGGCAAACGTCTCAATGAAGAAACAATAGATGTATAATCAAGGTTTTCGCCTGTAACCCCGAACTAGAGCAGGTCAGCACCGGCGCAATAATTGCATTGGCTTCGTGCGCACGAGGTTATTGCGTCCCTATATAGTCAGGAGCACCCATGTTCAGCCATACCCCTCATTGCAAAAAGATGATCCCCCCATTCAGCCATGAGGGGATCATGAGATATAGCAAATTCGTGCCGCGCCTCTACAATCTCTGTCGCTCACTGGATTTCACGCCGGGCAAGATCATGCCCGCACGCGCATTCTGCTCGGATGAGAACCAGGGCTACCCCATCATCCAGCTGACCAAGCATTTCGGAACCTTCCTGTTCAACCATGGCCGGGCCGGCGGCATTATGGCAACCGATCGTCACGGCCCGCACGCCCAACATGGCAAGGATCTGCTTATCCTGCAGGCCGGTCATGTCGGCTACGACGCCGATACCGGCAAGTTCGGCACGTACCGCCGCGCCCATACCGAGCACAACGAATGCGGGCCGACCTGCGGCAAGATCCATTCGATCATAAAAGGGTATCAGGAGGAATATCGCTTTGCATCGGAGAACATCCTGTTGCACAAGCGTGACGATGATTTCCTGATGACCATCGATAACCTGCTGCTCAAGGATTTACGCAAGGAAGGCCTGTTCCTGCAAATGGATAGAATTATTGCTAAACACGGCGACGGAACCTGGCAGGTTGTGCAAGTGCACAGCACTTCGAGATCTTTCCGCATGCTCTCCGCCGCCGTGGAACGGCTAGGCGAAGAGGTCTTTCTGCCAAACACGCCAACGCCGATCGGCGACAAACTGCCCGCCGACTGGTTCTATTACAAGCGCGATCTTGCCGATATCAACGAAGACAAACAGCATCTGGACTACAACCTGTTTCCGGTCATGCCGCAGATCGTCACGGCACCCGAGCCCATGCTGACTGCCGCACTGGTCAATAGCATGGTCGAGTTCGACAGTACCTTCCGCACCATCGTCAAGACCAATGCGTATCAGTCGCAGAAGGTGCTGCTGGTCTCGGGTATCAACATCGACATCTCACCCAACCATGACGAGGTGTTCCCGTTGACCAAATTCGCACCCTGGGCGGCATACTACAAGGACGAACACGGCGTCGGACAGATATGGGAACAGACCGAACTGGTCGAACGCCTGATGGCACAGCCGCTGGAGAATCCCGAGCAGATCGATCTGGAAGAGGCGATCGCCACCATGCGGCAGACACCGGACGTCGAAATCATATGGCCCGGCTGACATCTGCTGCCATCGCATGCAGGTCTGATCGAGCGTTGCCCCCATATTCGAGGGCGTTTGGGAAACCCGTCAGGGCCGGCGTTGTCGGCGCACGCTCCACCCCCGCGCGGGAATAAAGTCGAATACCCCATCGTCGGTAAGTATGTCGGTCACGCGTTCAGTGGACAGCCTGATGCGCTTCGGTATACTCCGGGTAAAACAACGACTGCACCGTTACTCTGAAGTCCGCTTTGCACCCGTTGTGCATGGTCCATTTCAAGGTATCAACCACCAAACATGCAGGCAGAAGAACAACCCCGAAACGGCATCGCCGGGCTCAAGCACTGGCGCTATGACGTCGGCGCAGGCCTGCAGGTCGCGCTGGTATCGTTGCCGCTGTCGCTTGGCATTGCCGTGGCGTCCGGCGCACCGCCCATCACCGGCATCATCTCCGCCATCATCGCCGGCCTTATCTTTCCTTTTCTGGGCGGCGCCTATG
Source organism: Gammaproteobacteria bacterium (assembly GCA_041553175.1). Lineage (GTDB taxonomy): Bacteria > Pseudomonadota > Gammaproteobacteria > Thiohalobacterales > Thiohalobacteraceae > JAHJQQ01. The sequence continues at coordinate 2,283 of JBFEJM010000283.1, forward strand.
TGACCATCAGCGGCCCCGCCGCGGGACTGGCACCGACACTGCTGGCCGGTATGCTCACACTGGGCAACGGCGATCTCGAGGCGGGCTATCCGCTGCTGCTGGTCGCCATCTGTCTCACCGGGCTGGTGCAGATCGTCCTGAGCGCCGTCAACGCCGGCCGCTTCGCCATCTTCCTGCCGGTCACGGTGGTGGAGGCGATGCTCGCCGCCATCGGTATCATGATCATCGTCAAGCAGGTCCCGCCGTTGCTCGGCGATCTGGCGCCGCTCAGCAAGGACATGCTCACCGCCATCGTCACCCTGCCCGAGAGCCTGACCCGCATCGAGTGGCCGGTCATGCTGATCGGGGTACTCTGCCTGTTCCTGATGTTCTTTCTGAACAGGACCCGCATCGCCGCGCTGAAGCGATTGCCGCCGGCGCTCATCGTCGCCATTGTCGGCATCCTGCTCGGTTATCTGTTCAATCTCGACGCGCGCTTTCTCATCAGCATGCCGGACGATATCCTCGAAGGCGGCATCACCCTGCCGGCGTTCGAGGACGTCTGGCAGCGATCGGAACTCTGGGGCAGTGTGATCATCGTCGTCATCACCCTGACTCTGATCGATGGCATCGAGTCGCTCGCGACCATCGCCGCGGTGGACAAGATCGACCCCTTCCAGCGCAAGTCGCACGCCAACACCACGCTGCGCGCCATGGGCGTTTCAAATGTGCTGTCCAGCATCTTCGGCGGCCTGACCATCATTCCCGGCGGCGTGAAAAGCCGCGCCAACATCGACGCCGGCGGCCGCACACTGTGGGCGAACTTCTACAATGCCGTCTTCCTGATCACCTTTCTGTTCCTGGCCAAGGACCTGATCAGCCGCGTGCCGCTGGCCGCCATCGGCGCGATCCTGGTCTACGTCGGCTGGCGCTTGTGCGAATACCGCGTGTTCCAGAAGACCTACGCCATCGGCCGCGATCAGATCGTCATTTTCATCATCACCATCGTCGCCATCCTCGCCACCGATCTGCTGTTCGGCATCCTCATCGGCATCGCCGCCGAGATCGCCATGCTGGGCTATCTGCTGAGCCCGTCGTTCCGGGTGGTCCTCACCGGCCGGCTCACCTACAGCCACGCCATCCGCCTGGTGCTGCGCAATCTGTTCGACCTGTTCCGCAGCCCGGTGATCAAAGTGAAGCACGAGGATCTCAGTGGCCGGCCGCATTACGAAATCACCCTCGGTTCCGTCGTGTGCTTCAATCTGCTGCCGCTGGACAAGCTGCTGCAGTCGCTGCCGGCGGATGCCGCGATCACGCTGACCACGAGCGAGTCCGGCCACATCATCGATCACACGGCGATGGAATATCTGCACAACTTCCAGGAAGAATGTCTGCGCGAGGGCCGCGCGTTCCGGCTGATGGGCATGGAAAACTACTATCAGTTCACGCCGCATTCGCTGTCGGCGCGCATGCATGACGCGAAGCTGATTCAGGAAAAGGCGCGCCTGTCGAACCGGTCGCAGATGATGATGGAGATCGACGAACGCCATGGACTGGAATTCAAAGAGCCGGTCGTCAGCACA
>JBFEJM010000284.1:0-3837 GCA_041553175.1 Gammaproteobacteria bacterium
ACTGCGCCAGCGGGTGCAGGCGCTGAATCTGTTCATCGATGACCTCTACCACGAGCAGAAGGTCATCAAGGACGGAATCGTGCCCAAGGAGATCCTGGCGGACTCCGCGAACTTCCGCGAACAGTGCGTCGGCATCGATCCGCCGATGGGTATCTGGGCGCATATCTGCGGTTCCGATCTGGTACGCGACAAGGACGGCACGGTATACGTGCTGGAGGACAACCTGCGCGTGCCGTCCGGTGTCTCCTACATGCTGGAAAACCGCAAGGTCATGAAGCGTGTATTCCCGGAACTGTTCGAGGACTACAACATCCTTCCGGTGGACGATTATCCGTCGCAGCTGTACGACACCCTGGCGTCGATCTCGCCGCGGCCGGTGGAACACCCGGAAGTGGTGGTGCTGACGCCCGGCATCTACAACTCCGCCTATTTCGAGCACTCCTATCTGGCCCAGCAGATGGGTGCGGAACTGGTCGAAGGCACCGATCTGGTGGTGGGCGAGGACGATTGCGTATACATGCGCACCATCGAGGGCTTGAGCCGGGTCGATGTGATCTACCGCCGCATCGACGACCTGTTCATCGATCCCGAAGCCTTCAACAAGGATTCCATGATCGGCGTGCCCGGCCTGATGCGCGCCTGGCGCAAGGGCAATGTCGCGCTGGCCAACGCCCCCGGTGCCGGCGTCGCCGACGACAAGGTGGTGTATGCTTACGTGCCCGCCATCATCAAATACTATCTGGACGAAGACGCCATTCTGCCCAATGTGCCGACCTACCTCTGTGTCGACAAAAAGGAGCGCGACCATGTGCTGGCCAATCTCGACAAGATGGTGGTCAAGCCGGCCAACGAATCCGGCGGCTACGGCATGCTCATCGGTCATCAGGCGACCAAGAAGGAGCGCGAGCAGTTCGCCCGTCTGATCCGCAAGAACCCGCGCAACTACATCGGTCAGCCGCTGCTGACGCTGTCCACCACACCGACGCTGGTCAGTACCCATGCCGAACCCCGTCACGTCGACCTGCGGCCGTTCATTCTCTCGGGTCAGCAGCAGTATGTGACCATGGGCGGGCTCACACGCGTGGCGTTGCGCAAGGGTTCCACTGTGGTGAATTCATCGCAGGGTGGCGGCAGCAAGGACACCTGGATCGTCGATACGGAGGGCCAATGACATGCTTTCCCGGGTAGCCGAAAGAATCTATTGGATGGGGCGCTATATCGAACGCGCCGAAAACACCGCGCGTATGATCAAGGTGAACAGCTATCTGCTGCTCGACCTGCCGCACAAGGCGCGCTTCGGTTGGGGCACGCTGATCGAGATCATGGGCAGCCATGAGATATTCCAGTCGCACTACCGCGAAGCCAACGAACGCAGTGTCATCAAGTTCCTGATCAGCGATGAACGCAATCCGACATCGATACTCAGTTCGCTGCAGATGGCGCGCGAGAACGCCCGCACCATTCGCGACATCATTCCGCGCGAGGCCTGGGAAGAGGTTAACGAACTCTATCTGCTCGGTCGCGGCGAAGTGCAGGCCGGCGTCTCGCAGAACCGCCGCCAGGACTATCTCGATGCCATCGTCGGCGGTGCGCAACAGATCACCGGCCTGCTGGCCGGCACCATGACGCATGACGCGGGCTATGACTTCCTGCGCGTCGGCCGCAATCTGGAACGCGCCGATATGACCACGCGCATCATCGATGTGCGGTCGGAGAATCTATTGCCCGACGAAGAGGGCGGGCTCTCTCCATTTGACAATATTCAGTGGATGAGTGTGCTCAAGTCGCTGACCGCGTATCAGATGTACCGCCGTGCGGTACAGGGCCCGGTGCGCCGCGGTGATGTGCTGGATTTTCTGTTCAAGAGCCGTGTGTTTCCGCGCGCTTTCTATCACACCCTGGGTGAGGTCGAGAATTGTCTGTCCACACTTCCGCGCAGCGAGACGCCGCTGCGTTCGGTCGCGCATCTGCAGCGCCTGATTCAGGACTCGCAGCCGGCGAAACTGGATTCGCCCGGCCTGCACAAGTTCATCGATGATCTGCAGCTGGAGCTGTACAAGCTGCATGAGGTGATCACGGAGACCTACTTCCGCGTCAACGCACCGGTGGCGGCGGCAGGCTAGTTCAGAGTTCGATCAGCTCGGGCGGTTCGTCCGGATCGAGAATAAGGATGTGGTGTTCCGGCACCGGCTGCCAGATGCCGGTGTCGTCAAAGGGTTCGGAAGCGATCAGTTGGGCGCCGGGAAAGGCGTCGTGGTCGGTCGTGTAGTACAGCGACGGACACAGGTCGTTGCAGGCGTGGCGCACCGCATAGAGCCGGCTGCCCTCGCTGATGATGAAATTCAGCAGTGCCGGGTGATCGTCGGTCCATTCATCCACCCGCGCGCAGAGTTCGGCCAGTGCGGTTTCCAGCGCCAACTCGTTATCCTCGGCCAGAATCTGCCGGAACAGTGCAAACAGGAATTCGGAATCGGTATTGCCGCGGATCGCGCCGGCGACGTCGGGCAGCAGTGCCGCGCTGATGGCGGGCCGCAGGTAGGTGTTGAACTGATCCAGAAAGCCGTTGTGCGTGAACAGCAGTTCGCCGTCGCGGAAGGGCTGGGTGTTGTCGTGGTTGACGGCCATGCCGTCGCTGGCGGAGCGCACGAAGCCGATCCATAACGGCGACAGCAGCGACTGCGCCAGCGCAGGCAGATTCGGATCGTTCCAGATCGGGGCGGGATTCACATACGAAGCGGGCCGCTGCGCCGGATCGAACCAACCGAACCCGAAACCGTCGGCGTTGATCGTGGCGTAACGCAGTTCCTGCGGCGCGCGCGCCTGCTGCACCAGACCGTGCGGCGGTGCATACAGAAACGGATGCAGCGTGATTTCGGGTCCCAGATAGGCGGCCATACGGCACATAGATGATGTCCTCGTAACAGCAAGCGACGGCAAAGGGTTACGGATGTTTTGGACCGGCGGTCAGGCCCGCCTCGACCCGGCTCTGCCGCGTCCGCTGCTGTCATGCTACTGTAACATTGATCGTTTCTAATGCAGCCTGCCATGCCAGTCAACCCGCTTTCCGCAGCCACCATTCTCATCGTCGATGACGAGGCGCCTATCCGCGAAATGGTCGGTTTCGCGCTGGAACGGGCCGGATTCCGCTGGCTGGAGGCCGCCGATGCGACCTCGGCCCAGGTCGTGATCGCCGATCAGCGCCCCGATCTGGTGCTGCTCGACTGGATGCTGCCCGATCTCAGCGGCATCAATCTGGCCCGCCGCCTCAAGCGCGACGAACTGACCGCCACCCTCCCGATTATCATGCTGACGGCGCGCGGCGAGGAGGAAGACCGCATCAGAGGCCTCGAAGTCGGGGCCGATGACTATGTCACCAAGCCGTTCTCGCCGCGGGAGCTGGTGGCCCGGATCAAGGCCGTGCTGCGGCGTACGACGCCGGGCGACTCCGTCTCATCTACGTTAGAATTTGCGGGGTTGCAGCTGGATGCCGAGAGCCACCGGGTCGACGCCGACGGACAGGTCCTGGAGCTGGGGCCGACCGAGTTTCGGCTGCTGCATTTTTTCATGACCCACCCGGAACGGGTGTTCAGCCGGACGCAATTGCTGGACAGCGTCTGGGGGCGTAACGTGTATGTCGAAGAACGCACTGTCGATGTGCACATCCGCCGATTGCGCAAGGCGCTGTCGCCGCGCGGCCACGATCGGTTGATCCAGACAGTGCGCGGTGCCGGATACAGGTTTTCAGTACGGGTGTAGATCTTGTCCAATCCCTGGCTCGAGGAGGCTTGGCGCGCGCTGATCATCACGCTGATCAGTCTGCTCGTCGGATGGTTCAGC
>JBFEJM010000285.1:0-3819 GCA_041553175.1 Gammaproteobacteria bacterium
ACGTTGTGTTGCGCGAACAGGCCACGCGCAAACTCCGTGTCACTGATCGGGGTGTGTGGCCACAGGTAGAATCCGGCGTCCGGTGCCTGCACCTCCAGCACCGGACCGAGTATCTCCAGCATGGCGGTGAATTTCTGCCGGTAGAGTTCGCGATTCTCCCGCACGTGGGCCTCGTCGTTCCAGGCCTGGATGCTGGCCGCCTGTGTCGCCGGCGGCATGGAACAGCCATGATAAGTCCGATAGCGCAGGAAATCCTTCATCAGCGCCGCATCACCGGCGACGAAGCCGGAGCGCAGACCGGGCAGATTGGAACGCTTGGATAAACTATGGAATACCACGCAACGGCGGAAGTCGGTGCGACCCATTGCCGCGGCCGCCGCCAACAAACCGGTCGGTGCCTGTGTCTCGAGCGGATAGAGTTCCGAGTAGCATTCATCGGAGGCAATCACGAAATCGTGTTCGTCGGCAAGTTCGATCAGGCGTTGAAGCTCCGCCGTCTGCAGAACCGCACCGCTGGGATTGCCCGGAGTGCAGACATAGATGAGCTGACAGCGCTGCCAGACCTCAAGCGGGACCGCATCGAAATCGGGCCGATAGCCGGTGCTGGCGGTGGTGTTCTGGAACCAGGGCTCGGCGCCCGCGAGCAGCGCGGCGCCTTCGTAGATCTGATAGAACGGATTGGGCATGACCACCAGCGGTTTGCGGCCGCGGTCAATCACCGCCTGGGCGAATGCGAACAGGGCTTCGCGGGTGCCGTTGACGGGCAGAACATGCCGGGCCGGATCGATGCTGCCAGCAGGCAGTGCGAAGCGCTGTTGCAGCCAGTCCGCCATGGCGGCACGCAGTTCATCGCTGCCGCGCGTGACCGGATAGTTGGCCAGACCGTGCAGATGACTGATCAGGGCCTCGGCGACAAAATGCGGCGGCATATGTTTCGGCTCGCCGATCGACATATTGATCGGCGCCAGACCCGCGGGCGGTGTGAGACCGGCTTTGAGTTCCGCCAGACGCTCGAAGGGGTAGGGTTGTAGATGTTGCAGATCGGGATTCATGGGTTCTGAAACAGTGCCGCGGCCGCTGTGCCGGGGCATGCCCCGGTGACCGGATGAACAACATGGCTGCATCTTGCGCGCAAACCTTTTACCATTCGCCCAGCCTTGTGGAAAGGCGCGATTATACGTGATCCCGTGACCCTGACCAAACCCGAACATCCCTTGTTGCCCATTGCCTCACTGCTGCTGGCCGCGACCATGTGGGGCGTGATCTGGTATCCCCTGCGTCTGCTGGAAACCGCCGGGCTTGCCGGGCTGTGGACGACTCTGATCAGTTATTCGGCAGCATTGGCACTCGGACTGTTGCCGTTCTGGCGGCGGCGCCAGGAACTTTACAGCCAGCCGGCCGCGCTGCTGGTGCTGGCGCTGGCGGCAGGTTGGTGCAATGTCGCCTTTATCCTGGCAGTGCTGGAAGGCACGGTGGTGCGGGTTCTGCTGTTGTTCTATCTGTCGCCGATCTGGGCCGTCGTCCTGGCCCAGTTGCTGCTCGGCGAACGGCTCACATCTGCGGCGCGCTGGATATTCCTGCTGGCCATCGTCGGCGCCCTGATCATGTTGTGGGATCCGGCCATGGGCATGCCGTGGCCGCGCGATACCAGCGACTGGCTGGCGGTGTCGTCCGGGCTTGCCTTTGCGCTGACCAATGTCATGGTGCGGCGACTGCAGCAGGTGTCGGTTCAAGTCAAGACAGTGAGCAGTTGGTTGGGTGTGCTGATTGTGGCCGGGATCTGGTTGCTCAGTCTCGAAGGCACGACGGCACCCGTGGTCCCCGGAACGGTCTGGTTGGGCGCTGCGGCACTGGGTTGGTTCGGGTTTGTGGTGATGACCCTGGCCGTGCAATACGGCGTCACCCACATGCCGGTACACCGGTCGGCGGTCATTCTGCTGTTTGAGCTGGTCGCCGGTGCACTGTCGGCACATTTTTTGACCGACGAAACCGTCCTGCCGCGGGAATGGGTGGGTGGCGTACTCATAATCGCGGCAGCCTATTTCACCGCGCGGCTTCAAGTACAGGATTGAGTTTATGCGCGTGCTGCGAATACATCACGCCAGTTTCATTGTCGCCGATACCGAGCGGGCACTGGCCTTCTACCGCGGCGTACTCGGGCTTGAACAGGATACCGCGCGGCCCGATCTGGGCTACCCCGGGGCCTGGCTCACGCTCGGTGACGCTCAGATTCATCTGCTGGAGTTGCCCAATCCGGATGCAGTCGAAGGTCGCCCGCAGCATGGCGGGCGCGATCGCCATCTGGCCTTGATGATCGACGATCTGGATGCGTTGGCGGCCGCGCTGGATGCGGGACGTATCGGCTATACCCGCAGCCGATCCGGACGTCGCGCCTTGTTCTGCCGTGATCCGGACGGCAATGCATTGGAGCTGATTGAAGCCAACATGTAGGGCGTGATAGCGCAGCGTATTGCGCCGAATGGTTTTAATTAATGCTATTGCGCGAGCCAGGAAAACATCCGGCGCAATACGGCCGCCGGCCTATTGCGCCCTACAGCCCCCGATTTCATCGCGCTATGCCGAAATACAACAGCACCAGATCATCGCTCCCGCCGCAGTAGAAGCTATGCGTTTCACCCGGTTCAATCTGCAGGCAGGTTCCGCGTTCGACTTGCAGTTCGACGCCATTAACGACAGCGTGACCCTTACCGTCAAGCACGATAAAAACCTCATGCATGTCCGAATGCTGGTGCGGTGTCACGCACACCCCCGGCGGAATACGCGCCTGCGCCAGCTGAGTCAGATGGGGCAGGGTGTCGGCGCCGATAAATACCTGCTTCAGTATATCGGCATTATGACTGAGCGGTTCGGCGGTTATCTGGCTCAGGTCTGTTTTCCGCATACGCTCGAACCAGGCGCTAGTGGGTGTCGGTATCGTTGAGATAGCGCGTAAGGCAGGTGCGGACACACTCGAACTGGGGTTCGCTCAAGGGCTGGTTGTCCGTATCGGTTATGTAAAATACGTCTTCGGCGCGCGCACCGAATGTGGCGATGCGGGCGTTCTGAATGCGGATGTTGCACTCGCTGAAGGCGCGGCCTACCAGTGACAGCAGTCCCGGACGGTCGCCGGTCACCAGCTCCAGCACCGTACGTTCGTTGGGTTCGTCGGTACCGAAATGCATTCGGGTCGCGATGTTGAAGTGTTGAAACTGGCGCGGCGGGCGACGCGTTACGCGTGGACGTTGCTTGCTCAGCGTGCCCAATTCCTGGCTTATCACATCGATGATTTCCTGCGTTTCGAAATCACCCTTGATCGGCGTCCCGGACTGATCCAGGATCATATAGGTATCCAGCGCGAAACCATCGCGCGTAGTGATAATGCGGGCGTCATGGATGTCCATGCCCAACTGGTCGAGCAGAGCCGTGGTTCGCTCGAACAGGGTATCGTCGGCACGGGTATAGATGAACACCTCGGTGCCGCCGCGTTCGCTGCTGTGACGCAAATCGATGAGTGGCCTGTTCGAGTCGCCGTGACGGTCGATCAGTCGGGTATGCCAGACAATTTCGTAGGGCGTGTGGCGCAGAAAATACTCGTCCTCGAGTGTATTCCAGACGGCTTCTATATCCGCCTTCGCCAGACCTTCGTTGACGAGCAGTTCATAGGCCTCAGCGCGCGATTCCTCGATCGCCTCGTCCTGTTCGAGCGGGTTGTCGAGCCCACGTGCCAGCGCTTCGATAGTGGCGTTGTACAACTCCAGCAACAGCGCGCCCTTCCAGGAATTCCATAAATCGGGACTGGTGGCGCGAATGTCCGCAACC
>JBFEJM010000286.1:0-3795 GCA_041553175.1 Gammaproteobacteria bacterium
GCCTGATGTTCGATCAGTGGATCGGTGCCGATTACGAGCGCGGGCTCGCCAGTCTGAAGGCATTGGTCGAGCAAGGCCGGAGCAGTCCCGACTCGCCCTCTTCCGCTGCGGACAATTCCGGTTAAACTGCCGGCTCCGCTGACATCCTGACTTTTCGGAGCCACTGTGACTTCACGCAAGAAGCCTCGCGCACCCGCAGCCGACCCGTCATCCAATCCCTGGGGGCGGCGGGAATCCAAGGCGGCTGCTACGCGCACGGGCAAAAAACCCCGTGCCGACAAAGCAAAGCCCGCGGCACGAAAGCCCGAATCGGGTCGGCCTGCGGCTGCGTCCGCCCCGCTCCGCCGCGAGGTCAAGTATTACGGCGTCGCCGCCTGTCTGGCACTGTGGAAAAGCCGACCGCACGATGTCATTCGCATTTACCTGGAAGAGCCGCTTATTCCGAAGTTCACCGAGCTGTTGCGTTGGGCGGCCGCGAAACGCAAGGCCTACCACATTGTCACGGCTGAAGACCTGGAACGCCTGACCGAATCCATTCATCATCAGGGCGTCTGCATTCTGGCCCGGGAACGCTCACCGCTGGAGTTCAACGATCTGCTCGGGCTGCTGCGCGACGCCGAGGGTCCGCAGCTGCTCGCGTACCTGGACGGTGTCGAGAATCCACACAACCTGGGCGCTATCGTCCGCTCCTGCGCCCATTTTGGTATACGTTTCATTCTCGGTGCCGAAACCCGCCTGCCCAAACTTTCCGCCTCGGCCTGCCGGGTGGCGGAAGGCGGCGCCGAGCAGGTTGCACTGGTGCTGTTGCGCCATCCGCTCAGACAGCTCCGCCAACTGGTCGACCTCGGCTATCAGCCGGTGGCGACGGCCGGCGGGCGCGGAAGTTCGCTCTATCAGCACAAATTCTCACCGCACACCCTGTTGATCATGGGTGCCGAGCAACAGGGTGTATCCGCCAATCTGTTTGAAGTGGCCAGCAAGACACTCAGGATTCCGGGTACCGGCAGCGTCGAAAGCCTGAATGTGTCGGTCGCCTTTGCGCTTTGTGCCGGTGAGTTCTACCGTCAGAGGCAGAGCGAAAAGGCCTGACCGGGGTCTTTTTCAAGCAGCTGATGCAAAGGCATCTATTGCAAACGCTCTTCGCTCCCCGCTCGGAAGGGATTACATTCATCACCCAAAAAAACCCCGGCCACTTGCATAGGCCGGGGTCTGTTGTCGTTATGCGCGCTGCGCTCGTTATCCATCAATCGTAAAAGTGATAGCGCAGATCGATCTCCCATTGTCCGCGTCCGCGATCGTAATAGCGGGGCGCATAACTGTGGTGATGGCGCGGCCGGTAATAGCCATAGGCATGGCCATAGGGATGGCGATGGCGATCGGCACGGTGTTTGGAATGCCGCTTGTTGTGGTGACGATCGTAATCGTGACGACGATAATCACCCTTGCTGCTGTGACGATCGTAATCGTGGCGACGATGGTCACGACGATCCCGATAACCGTCACGGCGACCGTCATGATCGCGGTAACCGGCCTTGACGGCCTTGCCGGACCGGTAGCCGTCCTCGGCATAACCGGTGACCGGCCCCAACAGGGCGAGAGCACCGATCAACGCGCCGGCCAGTGTTGCTGCTGTCAGTTTTGAAGTTCGCATTTTCCTGTCTCCTTTTGTTCCGTTTTCACCCCGTGCTGGGATGGCACGGTGACAGGCTACCCTCGCCGGCCTGAACGTCACCTGAACGGAAACATGCCCCTTGTTCAGGTGGCGTTCAGCCCTCTCAGCGTAGTCTGGCAGCGTCGAAAACAGGTTGTGGCGGTCCCGACGGACCGGAACGAATGGGAGACAAGATCATGTACAAGAATACGCTGACAATGAGCCTGATCGCCGCCGCTCTGGCCCTGAGCCCGCTGGCCCAGGCCGGCCATGAGCGCGGCCGTGATGGAGGCGAACATTTCGACTATGCCAAAGTTGTGCAGGTCGAACCGATTATCCGCCACGTTCGCGTCAATACGCCGCGCGAAGAATGTTGGGACGAAGAGGTGCCCGTTTATCGCTCCGGCTATCAGTCGGCGACGCCGATGATACTCGGCGGCATCATCGGCGGTGTGGTCGGCAATACCATGGGCAAAGGCCGTGGCAAAGATGCCGCGACCGTGGCCGGCACTGTTCTCGGCGGCTCGATCGGACGTGATGTCGGCCATAAGAATCGGCAGCCCGATGAATACCGGACCGTGCGCGAAACCCGCTGTGAACTCGTCAACGACTATCGCGAGGAAGAGCGCATCGAGGGTTATCGGGTAACCTACCGCTACCATGGCGAGGAATACGTCACGCGTATGCCGCATGATCCGGGCAAGAAGCTGCGCGTACGCGTTTCCGTGCGGCCAGCCTGGTAACGGCGATTGTCGACCGGCTTGGCAGATCGCGGTCCGACCTATACCATCGTCTGACGGTATGCAGAGGCAACCACCATGCGCTTGACCAGATTACAACACGGGTTACTGCTCGGCATCGCACTGCTGATCGCCCTGCCCGTGGCGCAGGCCAAGAAGCAGGAGGATGAGGATCGGCGCGGCAATGGCCGCTGGCAGTCCGAGCAATCGGATCGTACAGACAATCGCGGACGCTCTGACGGTCGCGGTCGATCCGACGAACGCGCGCGTGACCGCGACCGCGGCTACGACGATCGCTCCAGGTACGAACAGGATCGTCGTCCTGATGACACGCGGCGCTATGATGAGCGCCCGCGTGACCGCGCCGACGAACGCCCGCGATACAGCGAGCGCGACTACGAGCGCGAGCGCGACCGTAACCGCGGCAACGGGCGTGACCGTTCCTACGAAAGCGAACGTGATCGCGGTGATCAGCGCCGCCGGGACGAATCGCGTATGAGTCTGTCGGATGCAGTGCGCCAGGCGGAACGGCGCACCGGGGGGCAGGTATTGTCGGCGGAACCGCGTAGTGACGGCGGTCGGCCGGTCTATCGGGTCAAGGTGCTCACACCCAACGGGCGCGTTCAGGTGCTGTATTTCGACGCGCAATAACCGCAACGGGCAAAAATCGCATGCGCATACTCATCATCGAAGACGAGGACAGCCTTCGCAGCCAATTGGCTGAACGCATCAAAGCGGAAGGTCATGTGGTGGATGTGGCCGCCGATGGCGAGGAGGGTCTGTATGCGGGCAGCGAGTTTCCCATCGACATCGCCATCATCGACATCGGCCTGCCGAAACTGTCGGGTATCGAGGTTATCAAACGCCTGCGTGGTGGCGGCAAAGTCTTCCCCATTCTGATCCTGACCGCGCGCGGTCGCTGGCAGGACAAGGTGGAGGGTCTGGAGGCCGGTGCGGACGATTATCTGGTCAAGCCGTTCGAGATCGAGGAGCTGCTCGCCCGCCTGCGCGCCCTGGTCCGCCGCGCCGCCGGCTGGACCCAATCGACCCTGCAATGCGGCCCGGTGCTGCTGGATACGAGCGCGCAGACCGTGAATGTCGATGGCGCAGCGGTCGAGCTGACGTCGTATGAATATCGGGTCCTGGAGTACCTGATGCTGCATACCGGCGAAGTCGTCTCCAAGACCGATCTGACCGAACACCTCTATGAACAGGACTACGACCGCGACAGCAATGTCATCGAGGTATTCGTGGGGCGTCTGCGGCGCAAGCTCGACCCGGACAACAACATGAATCCCATTGAGACGGTACGCGGTCGCGGCTATCGGTTCGCATTGGCGCGCGGCAGCTGATGCAGTCGCTCAGTGCGCGACTGACCTTCGCGGCGAGCCTGGTACTGGCCGC
>JBFEJM010000287.1:0-3780 GCA_041553175.1 Gammaproteobacteria bacterium
AGATTGAAGCGTCCCTGCAGATCGACAATGGAGCCGTCGATCTGGCCGCCCGGCACGCCGATCGGCGGCAGCCGCTGGGCCCAGGTCTCGTCCAGATGATCGGTCTCGTTGTCGCGGCGGTCACGCTGCAGGATCACCCGCGCCCAGCCTTCCACGGCGAGTGCATAGGCATAGGCCTGATCGCTGTCGAGCAGGTTCGCGGTACGGCGGATATCCAATTGCTGCCGCGACGCCATCGCCACTGCGGCCACTGTCGCCAGGGCGACCACCAGCAGTGCGGTGATCAGGGCCACGCCGCGCTGGCGGATCGCGCGATTCATTCGGGCAACAGAAACAGCCATCGCAGCTCTCCCCACCGTTCCGTCACGACCACCGTCTCCAGCGCCCGCAGCGCGGCCTGCTGGCCGCTTTGCTGACCCGCCGGCGGCCATTGCTCCTGCCACGCATCGTTGGCATCCAGGAACCGCAGCCGGAGTTCGCGCACGCCTTCGAGCAGCACCTGTTCGCGCGGCAATTCGTCCGCGGGCCGATCCAGCGCCAGCCAGCTGTCGCGCTGCAGGGCATTGTCCTGCACGCGATAGGCGACCCGCTGCAGTGTGCTGCGCGGCTGCTCGGCCGGATTGCGCCAGCCGCCGCGGGTGAGTTCCAGCGCATAACCGATCTGGCTGCCGGCCAGCAGCGCCGGACTGGACTCGCCGAATTCATTGCGAATATCGCGCGGCACCCAGTCCTCGATATCGCGTTCCAGCATACGGTAGGCAAACTGCAGCGCCCGCAACGCGTCGGCGCTCTGCTCGGTCTGGGCGCGCGTGGTCAGCATGCTGTTCAGGCCGCCATAGGCCAGCAGCGCCAGGATGGCGAAAATGCCCATCGCGACCAGCAGCTCGATCAGGGTGAAGCCGCGCCGCCCGTTCATTCCCGTCTCTCCACAAAGCCGATCAGACCGGCCAGCGGCTCGCGCTCGGTATCCGCGCCCATCCACACCGACACCTCAACCCGTCGCAGGTCCTCATCGGGACTCTGGGCGATGTCGGCGCGCCATTCGAACTGCTGTCCGGCCATGCGTGCGTCGCCGCTGCGCCGGCCGATGCCGGGCCAGCGCGGTTCCAACTGGAGTTCGGTCAGCGCATTGCGCGCCACCCAGTGGGCGAGCGTACGCTCCTGCAGATAGGCCTGATTGCCGGCGTAGGATCCGGCGGCGCGAATGGCGGCGGACAGCGCCAGCGCGAGGATTGCCAGCGCCACCAGGACCTCCAGCAGGGTAAAACCGGTACTGGTGGAACGCGCGGGCATCGTTGAACGGTCTTTTACCAAGGATCCACCGCCTCCCAGCCGATTTCACCGCGCAGATCGCCACTGACGCGGTAGCTGTGTTCGGTGGTATCGGCGGCAAACAGGGCCGAGAAGGGGCTCACCTCGCCACTGGACAGCAGCAGCAGGGTGGGTTTGATTTCGTTTTCGCTATCGGTTTCCAGCACCAGATCCCGGCCTTCGAGTTCGAGCTCCAGACGGGTGTCTTCGGCAAAGGGGCGGGTACGGAAGATGTCATCGTCCTCGCGCGGCACCCAGCCCTCGTCGGTGAACAGCAGGAAGCGGTAGTCGTCGTCGCTGATCTGCACGCCCCACTCCTCCGCGCGCAGTACCGCCTGCTCACTGCCCATGCGCAGCAGCTCTGCGAACTGGCGCGATTCGCGCGACAGCTCCTCGGCACGGCGGTCACCACCGATGGCCAGAACGGCAAAGGTGAGAATGACGCCGATGATCGCCACCACCACCAGCACCTCCAGCAGGGTGAAGCCTGCCGGCGGGCGGGGCGAGCAGCGCTTACTGCAGGTTCCAGTTACCGATATCGTCATCGCTGCCCGGCTGTCCATCTGGACCTATCGAGTAGATATCGATCGCGCCGTGCGTACCCGGGCTCAGATACTGGTACTCGTGCTGCCAGGGATCCATCGGCAGTCGATCGACATAGCCGCCTTCCTTCCAGCGCGGCGGTTCCGGCGCCATCGGCTTCTGCACCAACGCCTCCAGGCCCTGGTCGGTGGTCGGATAGGTGTAGTTGTCGAGCCGGTACAGATTGAGCGCGGACTCCAGTGCGCGCAGATCCTGCCGCGCCTTGGTGATACGCGCCTCGTCCGGCCGGTCCATGATGCGGGGCACCACGATCGCGGCCAGGATACCCAGGATCACCACGACCACCATCACCTCGATCAAGGTGAAGCCGGCCACCCGCTGTTTCCCTAACAAGTCTCTGTTCATGCTCTCCATCCAACTTCGCTTATTGTGCCGGTAAGTATACCGGGACTGACTGCCCATCCGGTATGGCGGCGGACGCGCGCACCATCACAGTATCGTCATAAACCTTGGAACCTTATGCCGTATCGCAGCCGCTGTCAGACCTGGATCATTTCAAATTCATCCTTGCTGGCGCCACAGTCGGGACAGACCCAGTTCAGCGGAATATCCTCCCACCGGGTTCCGGGCGGAAATCCTTCCTCAGGCAATCCCTTGGCCTCATCATAGATAAAGCCGCAGATCACACACATATAGGTACTGAAGGGTTTGCTGGGGGTATCGTTCATCCTGCTCTCTCTCCGTTGACAAGGTCACCATTGTAGCCCGCCGAAGCGGCACAATACCGCATCCTTGATGCTACAATCGCTGTGAAACACGCCCGGCCCCGTCGACCTCGATGTCGGCCGAATTCCGAAGGATCCTTTCCCATGAACGAAGTGGTCAGCAGTATCCCCGTCGTCCTGGCGCTTTCGGGCAACGACCCCAGTGGCGGTGCCGGCATTCAGGCCGACATCGAGTCGCTGGCCAGTCATGGCTGCCATTGCGCACCGGTCATCACCGCGATCACCGTGCAGGATACCCAGGACGTCAAGAGTTACGCCCCCCTGGACGGCAACCTGATTATGGAACAGGCCCGGGCCGTGCTTGAAGACATGCCGGTCGCGGCCATCAAGATCGGCCTGCTCGGCAGCACCGACGCGGTCGAGGCCATTCACGGCGTACTGCAGGATTATCCCGATATTCCGGTGATTCTCGACCCGGTACTGGCCTCCGGCAACGGCACCAGCCTGACCGAAGACGATGTCATGGAGGCGATGGACAGCCTGCTGCTGCCGAACGTCACAGTATTGACACCCAACAGCATCGAGGCCCGCATCCTGGCCCCCGAAGGCGACAATCTGGATGCCTGCGCCATGGCCCTGCTGGAACGCGGCTGCGAGTTCGTGCTGATCACCGGCACCCATGAAAATCAGCCGCATGTGGTCAACGCCCTGTACGGCAACCACCGCCTGCTGGAAACCTACACCTGGGAGCGGCTGAACGGCAGCTTCCATGGCTCCGGCTGCACCCTCGCCGCCAGCATCGCCGGTCTGATCGCGCAGGGCCTGGATCCCATGTCGGCCATCCACGAGGCGCAGGAATACACCTGGGAGGCCTTGAGCCACGGTTACCGCGTCGGTATGGGTCAGCCGCTGCCGAATCGCCTGTTCTGGGCCCTGGCCGAACAGGAACACTAATGCGCCGGATTTACCGGCGCCCTCCTCCATGACAGCAAGCAGCACACGTGATCCGCGCCTGCGTGGTCTATATGCCATCACCGATCAGCAGCTGACGCCGGGCGATCAATTGCCGACAGCTGTGGCCGCCGCCCTGCGCGGCGGTGCCCGCCTGATCCAATACCGCGACAAGCAACCTAATGCGCCCGTGCGGCTGCAGGAGGCCCGCGCCCTGGCGACACTCTGCCGCGGCCATGGCGCGCTGCTG
>JBFEJM010000288.1:0-3778 GCA_041553175.1 Gammaproteobacteria bacterium
CAACATCGTTAAGGCTGCTGCTGGTTCCGGCAACCTGTTGCACCATGTCTTCCAGGCTCGCGGTAAGCTGGTTCAGCTGACCGCCGAGACGCGCCAGGTCGCCACTGCCTTCTATTTCCAGGCGGCGACTGAGGTCGCCCGCTGACACGGCATCGATAAATGTTTCGTACTGCCGCACGCGTTCCTCGATATCACCTTTGGACATAGATACCGCCTTGAGGTCATCGGTCACCGAGGCGATATACATCTCGATGGCGAGCTGGGCGTCGAACATCAGTACCTTGATCGCCGCCAGCGAGGCGCGCAGTGCCTTCCCGGGTTGCAGCATGAATTGCCGGTTGATGAGCGGCATGATGAGCTGCGCATAGGTGCCGTAGGAACCCAGATACCAGTCCGGTGTGAGACCGATACGATTGTGCACCACACCGATGCGCAACCGGCGTTCGACATAATCCGCACCATAATCACCGCAGAACATCTCGACCAGGTAACGGCGCTGTGCCGCGCGCAGGCGATCCAGATTGGAACCCGCCGAATCGATGATCGTCATCAGATGCTGATGGCGCACGACATTCTGATAAAACCCGTCGACGATCTTGTCGGCGTTACGTTCTATCAGTGGCTGCAGGTCGCGCAGAAGGCGTGCATCTTCCCGAGTGAAACTTAGAAACTGCAACCGCCGCTCGCGTGCCGCCGTATCCATCCCGATGCTGTCAGCGAGACTGCCTTCAGCCTGCGGTAATGATTTTTCCATGATATTTCCCCGCTTCACGTTCATAGTCCAATACTTGAGGTACCGGTATGCAAACCGGGATCAGCCAGCATTTTGTCCAGATTCAGGATCGTTATCCGCCCCGCGCAGATGCCTTCCACCCAGTCGAGATTACCGAATCGCTGCGACGGCGGTGCGGCCGCCAGTTTCGATGGCCGGTATTCCTCGTTGCCGATCACATCATCGACCAGCAGACCGACAATCAGTCCTGCACCGTGCACGACAACAATGCCGGGATCGCGTCCGGCAGACTGATCACCCGCATCGAGTCCGAACATGCGTTTGAGACTGATCACCGCCAGCATTTCACCGCCGCGATTGGTGACGCCGGCAAAGATCGGCGGCACGCAGGGCACGCGGGTGATCGTCTGCACAGGCAGAATCTCCTCCGCATAGCGATAGGGAATGCCGTATTCCTCGCTGCGCCCGAGCCGAAAATGAATGAACTGAATTCCGGCCTCGTCGTCTTCATCAGGCGGACGCTGGGCCAGCTGTTCGGCCCGCTGACGCAGAATCGCCCGTTCCGCGGACGACTTCGGCAGTCCATCGTCGACCTGCTCCATTCCGCTCAGCGGCACGGTCGGCGGCCGCTTTCCCGATTTGCGTCGTTTATCACTCATACAGATTCATACACACTGATTTCCTGCCGCAGCACTTCGGCGAGCCGGCCATAGGTCATGTCGGCCGCGCCATGCAGGCGCTGTTCGGGGCTGGCCGATTCGGCCAGCCGCAATGCATTGCCAAGACTCTTGACACCCTGCTGCCGCTGTCCGCTGCCGAGCAGCAGCAGGCCGAGCTGATAATGTGCTTCGATAAAAGCCGAATCCAGGAACAGCGCCTTGCGCAGGGCGTCGATGGCCTGTGCTGAGCGATTGAGTTCCGTCAGCACCAGGCCATGCAGGAAATGAACATGCTTGTCAGTATTCTTCAGGCTGATAGCGGCCAGGCAATCCTTCGCCGCTTCCTCCAGCCGACCGAGATTGGCATAGGCGCTGGCCCGCAACTGCAACAGATCGGCGTTCTCGGGGTCGAACAGAAGTTGCCGGTCGGCACGCGCCAGAGCCGTTGCCCACTCCTTCCGTCGTAACGCCTCCAGCACCTCTGCCGGGTCGGACACGATTTCATCCGCACCAGATGTTGGCTCCGGGACCATGAAAGCTTCGTCCGGCAACGGCTCCACAGGGTCGGATGTACAGGCTGCGCGGGTGGAAACCGGCGTGGACGCATCGATTTTCGCATCGAGACAGTGACGATAGATCATCACTTCCCCTTGTTGCTCGAAACGGAGATTCTCCACATCTCTGCGCACCGGATCGGAAGCCCCCAGCATCAGAATACCGTCAGTCAACAGACAGTCGCGGAATTTGGCCATGACCTGGCTGACGACATCCTGTTGGAAATAGATGAAGACATTACGGCATAGAATAAGATCCATGCTCTGGGTGTCGCCAAACACGGTCGGGAATGGATCCGCTACCAGATTGAGATAACTGAAACGCGTCATCCGCTTCAGTTCCGAGTCGATTGCGTATTATTTGCCCTCGGCATGAAAGTAGCGGCTGCGCACCGCTTTCGGCATGACGCGGAAAGACCATTCGCTGTAGCGGCCGCGCATGCAGCGGGCCAGCGACTCGACGTTGATATCGGTGCCCAGCAAATGCAGGTTCCATTGATCGGCGTCGGCAATCGCCTCCTGCAACAGGATCGCCAGTGTGTAGAGCTCCTGACCGTTCGAGCAACCTGCGCTCCAGACGCGCAGACTGCGATTTCCCGTCCGCAGCTTGGCTGCGATAACCTGCGGCAACCAGACATCGCGCAAATACCCGATCTGCACCGGGTCGCGGAAAAAGTAGCTTTCGCCGACGGTGATTCCCGCCACCAGGAACTCCAGAGCGTCGCTGTGCCGCCCCGTGCGCAGCATATCGAGATAGTCCTCCGCCGACGCACAATTGAAATGCGTGCAGGCGCTGGCGATGACATCGCGAAAATTGGATTCCTGATGCAACTGGATGTTGATACCCATATGGCTGAGCACGAAGGCCTTGAGTGCTCGTTCGGTCTCGGGCGGCAACGGCGGTGGCGTTGCCGTGGTGTGGGAATGAGTCACCGCGTCGCTATCCATTGTCAAGGCGAGACGCGCAGTTCGGCCGTAAGCGCGTCGGTATAACCGGGCGCGATGCTGTCCAGACGGAAGTCCAGAATCCGATTCAGATTGAGCAACAGACTCAAACCGTTCGCCGTATCGAACGCCGCGACAAACGGCAGGTCACCCTCACCGAACAGCTGCACAACCTGGCCACGTTCTGCGTCGATGTCGACCACACCCGCGACCTCGCTGACAATCAGCCCGGCACTGCGGCCGTTCGCGCGGCATAACAGAATCGGCGTATCCAGGTCATAACGCGGATGGGCACGATGACCCAGGCGCACACCGAGATCGATCACCGGCACCGCTTCACCGTGTACGTTCAACAATCCGCGCAGAAAATCGGCGGCACCGGGTACCGGCTGCCATTCGACCAACGGCAGTACCCGCTCGACATTTTCCAACGGCACGCACAGCAGCAGCCCCGGCAGGCGGAACTGAAGACACTCCGCGGATGCGGTCAACACGCCATTACCCATGTCGTCTCCAGGGGATAAGGGCTTTGCACGCGCCATACACTCGACCTCGCACAGGTCAGTTACGTCGAATTATTGTCACAGCACCGTTTTCGGCACCGGCCATTTTTGAAATCGAAATTCGATGAATCTTGAAGCAAGTAGCATGCCCGGATAGAGTTCAACGCCGGCTTCCGGCGACGGCCGCGGCGGGTCTGTGACCGAAATAATTACCTTACGCTGCCTGAGTGTAGGTTAGACTTGACCCGGAACTGATGGTTGAACCCCATGAGTGAACCCAGATGAACAACAACACCGCACCCCGAATCGTCATCGCCGATGACGACAGTTTTTTCCGGCAGATTCTTAAACTGATCGCGAGCACCGCCGGTTGGGAGGTTGTCG
>JBFEJM010000289.1:0-3764 GCA_041553175.1 Gammaproteobacteria bacterium
TGCGATCCTGCCGCGCGGCCTGACCTCGATATCGAATCTGGCCTGACTCAAATCACTTACCTCTCAATCTGAACCGACATCCCTCAACGCTCTAGTTTTCTTTTATCACCGCCCGGCGCAGCACCGCAAGTTTCGCTTTAACCGCATCGGCGTTGGCACGCCCCATCCGCAGCAGGATCTTCTGGCCCGCCGACAACGCCTCCAGCTTCGGATCGGCATATTCATAGAATACGTGCGGCCGCACCAGCGCGATCGGTTCCTCGACCATGGGCGTTGCCAGCAGATTGTCGATGACCTCCACCAGACGGTCATTGAAGTAGGCATCCGGATAACCCAATTCGACATAGGCCTCCTGAAATACGGGATAGAAGCGCACATACAGTGCCACTAACTGTTCAATATCGACGCCCGTCAGCAGTTTCACATAGGGCGCATAGCGCGCGGCATTGTCCGGGCTGATGCTCCAGGCATCCTCCTCGCCCATCACCAGAAACGGCCCGGATACCGGTTTGACACTGAACTGCCGGCGCGGCAGTTTCTTGCGCGGTAAATTGTCGACAGTCACCACGAAGCGGCGGACGATCTCGTCCAGATTGAACAGCTCGGCCACCCGCTCCGCGCCGAATAGACCGGATATCACTTCTGCCATAGACGGGTTGCTTTCGTTCAGCGTCGGCAGCGGCTCGGGCGACGACCCGGTTTCAGCCTGCTCACCGGGAGACAACGTGGAAGAATCATCCGCAGCCGGGGATGCCACAGGCGCGGGGATCGGATAACGCGGCTTCGGCGGTTCGCCCGGCTCGGCCGGCGCCTCGATCAGCGGCGGCAATTCCAACGCAGTGCTCTGCTCTTCCTTCCACTGCCAGTACCATGCGGCGCCGAGAACTGCCGCGAGCACGATAATCAGGATCGGGAACAGATTCTTCTTCATGATATTTTTACCCCGCAATCGACGGATTGTTCTGTTCGCAGATAATAGCGGGAAACGAGACGACCCGTTCCAACAATCTGATCCACTCAATGGATCAAACCTGCTCATACCATCCAGCACAGAGCTCCGCTCCGACCCATCGCCCGCCTTTTTCCCGCCCCCTCTTGACTCTGGACCTGACTCCAGGCTTAGGCTTTCCCCACAATCAATCGTGAGGACCACACCATGCTCACCATCGGCAAAGCCGCGATTCAGGCCGGCCTCAGCATCGACACCGTGCGTTTCTATGAGCGCTCCGGACTCCTGAAGCCACCGCCGCGCACGGCGTCGGGTTATCGACTCTACAGCACCGATGACATCGGTCGGCTGCGCTTCATCCATCGCGCCAAGGCGCTGGGATTTACGTTGGAGGAAGTGGGACAACTGTTGCGGCTCAATGACGGTACCGGCAGACGCCGTGATGTGAAATCGATCGCCGCCCGCCGACTGACCGAGCTGGAACAGAAGATTAAGGAACTCTCACGCATCCGGCATGCGCTTGCACATCTGGTACACGCCTGCGATGCCGAGGGCCCGCTCACAGGTTGCCCGATCATCGAAGCCCTGATCGGTACAGATTCACCTAGATAGAGGCTTTACGCCACGCTACCGAGCGTCATCGGGGCATCTATCACTGCACATGAGGATCGAACCATGAATACACACCCATCACATCAGCACGGGTCCGCCTTGCCGCAAGACGACGGGCGGGCCGAACAGGTCTGCTGCGCGACAACGACATTAGCTGCCAACGATGCGCACGGACATCATGCGAATCACGGCAAACATGCCGCCACACCTGCCGGACTTGCAACCTCCGCCACGCTGCACTGCCTCGCCGGCTGCGCCATCGGCGAACTGGCGGGTCTGATGATAGGCGTCACACTGGGGTTGGGCGTCTGGGAGACTATGCTGCTCGCAACAGTATCGGGCTTCATCAGCGGCTATACGCTTGGGCTGGCGCCGCTGGTGCGCACCGGCCTGGGTTGGCTGCAGGCCTTCCGCGTCATCTGGCTCGGCGAGACAATCTCGATTGCCGCGATGGAATTCGCGATGAATTTCACTGATTACCATGTCGGTGGTGTGCAGGTCGGATCGATTTTCGCATGGCAATTCTGGATCGGCTACGCGGCGGCTCTCCCGGCGGGATTCATGCTGGCTTGGCCGGTCAACTACTGGTTATTGAAGCGCAACCTGAAAAAGCCCTGCCATTGACGAGCGAACAGGAACTGATCATACGATACCGATGGCAGGATCGGGGCACTACGGCATATTCCGCCAAATAAATAGCAAAAGGCCGGGGCCACTTTTCAGGGAACCCGGCCTTTTTTCAAGACCCGCAACTGCGGTAGCGAATCACATCAGGCGTTCTTATAAATCTCCGCCCCTTGCTTGACGAACTCCACCGCCTTCTCCTGCATGCCTTTCTGCAGTGCCTCGTCTTCCGTGATGCCCTGACTGGCGGCGTAGTCGCGCACGTCCTGAGTGATCTTCATGGAGCAGAAGTTCGGTCCGCACATGGAACAGAAGTGGGCAACCTTGTGCGCGTCCTTGGGCATGGTTTCGTCGTGCATGCCGCGCGCCTTGTCCGGATCGAGACCGAGATTGAACTGATCTTCCCAGCGGAACTCGAAACGCGCTTTCGACAAGGCGTTGTCACGGATCTGTGCGCCGGGGTGACCCTTGGCCAGATCGGCGGCGTGGGCAGCGATCTTGTAGGTGATGATGCCGTCTCTGACATCCTGCTTGTTCGGCAGGCCCAGATGTTCCTTCGGCGTGACATAGCAGAGCATGGCCGTGCCGTACCAGCCGATCTGGGCGGCGCCGATGCCGGAGGTGATGTGGTCGTAGCCGGGCGCGATATCGGTCACCAGCGGGCCGAGCGTATAGAACGGCGCCTCGAAACAGTCGGTCAGTTCCTTGTCCATGTTCTCTTTGATCAGCTGCATGGGCACGTGACCGGGGCCTTCGATCATCACCTGCACATCGTGCTTCCAGGCGATTTTGGTGAGTTCGCCCAGGGTTTCCAGTTCGCCGAACTGCGCGGCGTCATTGGCGTCCGCGAGACAACCTGGACGCAGGCCGTCGCCGAGCGAGAAGCTGACGTCGTAGGCCTTCATGATTTCGCAGATTTCCTCGAAGTGCGTATAGAGGAAATTCTCTTCATGATGGGCGAGACACCACTTGGCCATAATGGAACCGCCGCGCGAGACGATACCGGTGACGCGATGCGCGGTCAGCGGCACGTATTTCAGGCGCACGCCGGCGTGAATGGTGAAGTAATCCACACCCTGCTCGGCCTGTTCGATCAGCGTGTCGCGGAACATCTCCCAGGTCAGATCCTCGGCCTTGCCGTCGACCTTCTCCAGCGCCTGATAGATCGGCACGGTGCCGATGGGCATGGGCGCGTTGCGCAGGATCCATTCGCGCGTCTCGTGAATGTTCTTGCCGGTGGACAGATCCATCAGGGTGTCGCCGCCCCAGCGCGCCGACCACACCATTTTCTCGACTTCCTCTTCGATGGACGAGGTCACGGCCGAGTTGCCGATATTGGTGTTGATCTTCACCAGGAAGTTGCGGCCGATGATCATCGGCTCCAGCTCCGGGTGATTGATGTTGGCGGGTATGATGGCGCGGCCGCGGGCGATCTCGTCGCGCACGAATTCGGGCGTGATCTCATTCGGAATGCTGGCGCCGAAACTCTGGCCGGCGTGTTGCCGCAGCAGCCTAACGTAACGCGGATCATTGCGCAGTTCATTCAGGCGCATGGTCTCGCGAATGGCGACGTACTCCA
>JBFEJM010000290.1:0-3758 GCA_041553175.1 Gammaproteobacteria bacterium
GTCATTAATGAATTAAATGGCTCTACTTGGTTATGGTTCTATTTCGATTTTGAGTTCGAGATACCCACACCTCGGGGGGCATATAAAGTAATTGTCTGGGCTCAAACTAGCTCACCGGGAATTCCCGATATGGAAAAAGTCATTTATATCGATATACTGAACTCACAACCGACCATTAAAACCACTATCGGGCCGTACTACAAGCTGGAGGATGACCCCGCCTGGGAACTGGATCTGTTCGGGCGCGTGCGCAGTCTCAAGGACCAGGCGCTGGAACAGTACCTGGCCAGCGAACAGGCGACCCGCAGCACCCGCATCAGCCTGGTCGCCGAAGTCGCCACCGCCTACCTGACCTGGAGCGCGGACGCGGAACGCCTGCGGCTCGCGCAGGAGACCCTGGCCAGCCAGAGCGAATCCTACGCGCTCACACGCCGCAGCTTCGAGGTGGGCGTGGCCTCCGAGCTCGACGCGCGCCAGGCCCAGACCAGCGTCGACGCCGCGCGCGTCGACGTCGCCGCTTTCACCGCCCTGGTCGCACAGGACCGCAATGCACTGGCCTTGCTGCTCGGTACGCAGGTTCCGGCCGGTCTGGAACCCGCGACGCCGGATCAATTGCGTAATGCAATGACGGAGCTGTCGGTCGGTTTGCCCGGCGAGGTGTTGCTGCAGCGTCCCGATGTGCAACAGGCCGAGCACACACTGCGCGCCGCCAATGCGAACATCGGTGCGGCGCGTGCTGCGTTCTTCCCGAGCATAACGCTCACGGCCAGCGTGGGCACCGCAAGCGAAGATCTCTCCGGATTGTTCAGCTCCGGTTCCGGGACCTGGAGTTTTGTCCCGCAGGTGACACTGCCGATCTTCAACGCCGGTCGCAACCGCGCCAACCTGCAGGTCGCCGAAGTGGAGCGCGAGATGATGGTGGCGCAGTACGAGCAGGCCATCCAGACGGCGTTCCGCGAAGTGGCCGACGCCCTGGCATTGCGCGCCACCATCGACGAGCAGCTTGCCGCCCAGCGTTCACTGACGGATGCCACCGAGGTGACCTACCAGCTCTCCGAGACGCGCTACCGCGGGGGCATCGACAGCTATCTCAGCGTGCTCGACGCGCAGCGCGCGTTGTATGGCACCCAGCAGACGCTGATCACTACGCAACTGCTGCGCTCGACCAACCTCGTCACCCTTTACAAGGTGCTCGGCGGCGGCTGGCAGGAGACAGGCTCCGATTCAAACCAGGGAGACATGCCGTGACGACTGAAACCCACACAATGACGTCTTCTGCCAATCCGAAGATCGGCGCAGTTGCGCTGCGCGATACGGCGCACAGTTATGGCCTGGTGTCCCGACTGAACCACTGGCTCGGCGCCGCGCTGATACTGGTCATGCTCGGCATCGGACTCTACTTTGAGGACATGCCGAAAGGCGATGTGAAACTCTACTGGCTCAAGCTGCATATCGCGATCGGCACACTGGCATTCCTGCCGCTCGCCTTTCGCGTGCTGTGGAGGACACTCAACCACGGTCCGGCGGCCTTTGAACAGCCCGTCGTCATGCAGCGCCTGACGCAGCTGGTTCACGTCGTCCTGCTGCTGGGAATCGGTGTTCTGATTGTCACAGGACCGCTGGCGGTATGGACGGGCGGCCGTGCCATCGAGGTGTTCACCTGGTTCTCGATTCCGAGTCCGATGGGAAAAATGGAATCGCTGCACGAGACCCTCGAAGAGGTGCATGTGTTTACCTCCAAGGCCGTGCTGATTGCGGTGATCCTGCACGTGCTCGGGGCTGTGAAGCATCTGGTATTCGAGAGGCAGAAGCTTGCGGGTCGCATGATGGGCCGGAAGCGCGAATGATCCGGCTATAATTGAAGCGCACCCGGTCAACCGGAAATAATGCATATGAATCTGAAAAAGACAGCCGTTGTCATAGTAGCGCTGGTTTGTGCGTTCGGCGCCGGCCTGATGGTCTGGAAATATTCTTTGGAACCCGGCAGTCTCGAAGGTTTCGCATCCGGGAACGGGCGCATCGAAGCCGAAGAGGTGGATATCGCCACCAAACTGCCTGGCCGGGTCAGCGAGATCCTGGCGGAGGAGGGTGATCTGGTCGAGGCCGGTCAGGTGCTGGCGCGCATGGACACCAAGTCGCTGGAGGCCCAGCTGTTGGGAGCCGAGGCGCAGGTCAACCAGGCTGTCAAAGCACGCGAATACGCGGCTGCGATGGTCGTCAAGAGCGAAAGCGACTGTCAGCTCGCCGAAAAAAAGCTCGCGCGTTCGCGAACGCTTTTTTCGGACGCTAGAGGCGCCATCTCTGCAGAGCAGCTGGATACCGATGTGGCGGCCGCGCGGTCCGCGCAGGCGGCCTGCACGGCGGCCGAGGCGCAACTCGCCAATGCGGACGCCGCGATCAAGGCGGCTGAAGCGGAGGTGCAGCGCATCAACGCGGACCTGGACGACAGCATCCTCAAGGCACCGCGGCGCGGCCGCATCCTGTACAGGCTGACCGAGCCGGGCGAGGTGCTGGCGGCCGGCGGCAAGGTTCTCACCGTCCTCGATCTGACCGACGTGTACATGACCCTGTATCTGCCGACATCGCAAGTCGGTCAGGTCGACATCGGAACCGAGGCGCGTATCCTGCTCGATGCCTTGCCGGATGTGGCGATTCCCGCCCGTGTCACCTTCATTTCCCCGGAGGCCCAGTTCACCCCGAGGGAGGTCGAGACCCGGACCGAGCGCGAGAAACTGATGTTCCGCGTCAAGGTGAAGATCGATCCCGCGCTGCTCGAGAGGCATATCGAAAAGGTGAAGACCGGGCTGCCCGGCGTCGCGTACGTGCGGCTGGACGACAGTGCCGAATGGCCGCAGCACCTGCAACCGCCCCCTGATTTGTGATGGTGGACCCTGTCTCCAGGGCGTTGCCTCTTCAGGGAGGAAACAGAGACGGAGACAGCGCCGCCATTCTGCGCGCTATCAACCATCGTTACGGCGATACCCTTGCGCTTGACGACATCAACCTGGATATTCCCGCCGGGAAGATGGTGGGTTTTATCGGCCCGGACGGTGTCGGCAAGTCCAGCGTGTTGGCTCTTGTTGCGGGCGTGCGCAAGATCCAGGGCGGTACGGTGCAGGTGCTGGGTGGCGATATGCGGGAAAGCCGCGTGCGTACCCGGCTCTGCCAGCGCATCGCCTATATGCCCCAGGGTCTGGGGCGCAACCTGTACATGACACTGTCGGTTTTCGAGAATGTGGATTTCTTCGGCCGCTTGTTCGGTCAAGCGCGGGAAGAACGTCAATCACGCATCGAAGAACTCCTCCGGAGCACCGGGCTGTCCCGCTTCAAGGACCGACCGGCCGGCAAGCTCTCGGGTGGCATGAAACAGAAGCTGGGTCTGTGCTGTGCATTGATCCACGATCCTGACCTATTGATCCTGGATGAACCCACCACCGGTGTGGACCCGCTGTCGCGCCGCCAGTTCTGGCAGCTGATCGATCGTATTCGGACGCGGCGCGAAGGCATGAGCGTGTTCGTGTCCACCGCCTACATGGAAGAAGCCGAAGGTTTCGACTGGCTGGTGGCAATGGACGCGGGACGTGTACTGGCCACCGGCAGTCCCGCGGAGTTACTGAGCCGAACCGGCACCGGCGACCTGGACGCGGCCTTTATTCAACTGCTGCCGGAGGACAAACGCAGAGGGCATAAAGAGCTGGTGGTTCCACCCCCTGTTGCGGCGGATGATGGTCCGCCCGCGATTCGCGCCGAAGGGCTGA
>JBFEJM010000291.1:0-3757 GCA_041553175.1 Gammaproteobacteria bacterium
CGCGCCTCGCTGGCCGTCAACAAGATTCTGATGTTCGATGCTCAGCTGGCGATCGAGATGTACATCGCCTCTCTCACAAACGACCTGCAGGCCGTGTCGATGTCAAAGGGTGATATCGAGGATCGGGTGCGCGTCTATGAGGGCTTTATCGATGGCGTATCCAAAGGCGATCTGGGGCGGCGCCTGGAAGTCGTGGAAGGTGGCGGTGATCTCGAGCGCCTGGGTGCTCAGCTCAATCGCCTGACCGAGAGTCTGCAGAGTATGGTCAGTCAGGTAGCCGATGCCAGCGACAGTCTGCATGGCGTGGTCGCGGAGACTCAGGCGATGACATCCGAGCAGTCCGCCAGTGCGTCGGAACAGGCGGCGGCGGTGAACGAAACGACGGCTACTCTGGAAGAGATTCGTGCGACCTCGTTGCAGACCCGCGAAAAAGTCGAAGCGATGGGCGAGTCCGCAGTGCGTACCCGCGCCGAGGGCGAGCGCGGGATGGTGGCGGTTCAGCACGCGGTGACCGGTATGGATGTGATTCGGCAGAAGGTCGAAGGCATTGCCGAGACCATTCTCGCCTTGTCCGGGCAGACGCAGCAGATCGGCGATATCACGGGTACCGTCAGCAGCCTGGCCCAGCAGCTCAAGATGCTGGCGCTGAATGCGTCCATCGAGGCGGCCAAGGCGGGCGAGGCCGGCAAGGGTTTTGCCGTGGTCGCGGCCGAAGTGAAGGATCTGGCCGAACAGTCGCAGCAGGCCACCGAGCAGGTGGGGCGTATTCTGCAGGAGATTCAACGTGCCACCGACAAGGCGGTGATGGCCACCGAGGAAGGCACTAAAGGTGTGGATACCGGTACCCAGCTGGTCACCGAAGCCGGTGGCGTGGTGAAGAATCTCACCGAGGTTATTCGCGAAGCGGCGATGTCCAGTCAGCAGATCGTGGCCGCCGTGCGCCAGGAGGTGGCAGGCATCGAACAGATCACCACGGCCATGCGCGACATTCATGCCGCGGCGGGCCAGTATGCCAAGACCTCGGAGAAGACACGGACGACCGCCGGACGGCTGCATGAGGTGGCCAGTGGCATGCGGGAAAGTATCGAGCGCTATCGCACCAAGCAATGACGGGCAGCTCGATTTGATTCTCACTGCTGTCGAAGCCAACCGCCCCGGCCGAACTGTATGGATATAGATCCGCAACTGCTAAGACAATTGCTCGACACCTTCAAGGTCGAACTCGATGATCAATTGCAGACGATCACCGACGGACTGTTGCGCCTGGAGAAAGGGCCGGCGGATGCGGACCGACAGGAACTTCTGAACGGTATCTTTCGCGCGGCGCACAATATCAAGGGTGCCTCCCGCGGCGTCGGTGTAAGCAAAGTCGCGGAGATCGCGCATCATCTGGAGGATCTGTTCAGCGCCTTCAAACAGGCCAACAACACCCCGGCGCCGACGGTTATCGATCTCTGTCTGGAAACGCTCGATCAGATTCGTGCCGCGATGGCGGCACACAGTGACGGACGCTCGCTGGACGTCGATCTCACGGCACTCTATGCACGATTACACCAGGCGATGGCCGGCGATGTGCCGAATGTTACGGATGCGCCGCAACCCCTTCCAGCGCAGCAGAAGGCGCCACCGGCTTCTTCAGCTGCGGCAGATGCTGCGGACGGGAAAGATATGCCGGCGGCCGTGGATGACGCACCCGTAGCGGAAATGTCGGACGAGCCGGCAAGGGGCAAGTCCGAGGGGCAGGAGGCCATCCGCGTCACCACGGATAAATTGGATCGCGTAGCTGCACTCGCGGAAGAATTACAGGTCGCCAAAATCAGTGTGGAAGACCAGTACGCGGCGATGGGCAGGCTGCATACCGAGATCGAGCAACTGACGCGACTGTGGCAGCGCGGCGTACAGCTGCTGCGGCATAACGGAGCCGCAGCCATGCCGAATGATGTCCGCCAGTGGCTCACCGGTGGCGCGGACGCGTTGCACCGGGTGCAGGCGTCTTCCGGTCAATTGCATAAGACCATGCGCAGCAGTAACAGTCGCATCGGTTTCATTTCCAGCGGTCTGCAGGGTGACGTGCGCATGCTGCGACTGGTGCCGGCCGCCACGCTGCTGCGGCCACTGACACGTTCCGTTCGCGATATCGCCCGCGATCTCGGCAAGCAGGTCGATCTCGCTATCAGCGGCGATGATATTGAGTTGGACCGCGCGGTGCTGGAGGGGTTGCGTGATCCGCTCATGCATCTGCTGCGCAACGCCATCGATCACGGCCTGGAGACACCGGACGAGCGCGCCGCGCTGGGCAAACCCGAGACCGGCACGATAGAGATCGAGGTATACAGCGCCGGCGGCCAGATCTGTCTCGAGATCAAGGATGACGGCAAGGGTATCGACGCCGAAAAGATTGTCGCCGTCGCGATCAAGAAACGCCTGGTGAAAGCGGAGGACGTGGAAGCAATGGATGAGCGCACCCGGCTCAATCTCATTTTCCGCCCCGGTTTCTCCAGTAAGGACATTATCACGGATGTTTCGGGGCGTGGCGTCGGGCTCGATGTGGTCGCGGCGAATTTACGCGAACTCAAAGGTATCGTTGATCTCAGTACCGAAGTTGGCACGGGCACGACGTTCACACTCACAGTTCCGCTCACATTGAGCACGGAGCGTGGTCTGATGGTGCGGGCCGGCGGTCAGAGCTTCGTGATACCGAGTATTGCGGTGGAACGCATTGTCGAAACCGAACGCAAGGATATCCTCGATGTCACCGCCAGTCAGGCCATTCTGTTGGACGGGCGGCCGCTGCCGTTGCGGGATCTGGCCATGACTCTGGAGCTGGAGCAGCCGGTTTCGCTCGAAGCCGACCGCTTGCCGGTCGTCATCGTCTCCAAGGGCTGGCAGGCCGTTGCACTGCTGGTCGATGAAGTGGAGGGAGAGCGGGAGATCGTCATCAAACGATTGCAACCGCCCCTGGCCGCAGTCCGCAATGTCAACGGCGCGACCCTGACCGGCGGTGGCGACATCGTCATGGTGCTCAATGCCGGCGATCTGGTCGAGTCCGCGTTGTCGCGCGGCGCGCTGGTGCAGCGGGACAGCATCGCAACCTCCGTCGAGCCTATTGAAGCCCAGCGCATTCTGGTCGTCGATGACTCGATCACCACCCGTACGCTGGAACGCAATATCCTTGAAGCCCGAGGCTATGCGGTGGAAGTGGCGACGGACGGTAAAGAGGCCTGGAAGATACTCGAGCAGAGGCGTTTCGATCTGGTCGTCACCGACATCGAGATGCCGGAGATGAACGGATTCGAACTGACCGAACGCATCAAGACCAGTGATCGTCTTACCGGTCTGCCGGTGGTCATTGTGTCCTCCCTGTCCAAGGAGGCGGAAAAGAAACGCGGAATCGAAGTCGGGGCGGATGCCTATATCGTCAAGGGGCAATTCGAAACAGCGGTGTTGCTGGATGTGGTTCAGCAGCTTATTTAGGGAGAGCGCATGATCCGCATTCTGGTTGTGGACGATTCGACTGTCGTGGCTGAGCTGCTGAAAATGATTTTCGAGCAGCAGCCGGATATGCAGGTGATCGGCCACGCCCGCAACGGACGCGAGGCCATTTCGATGACGGCGGATCTGCAGCCCGATGTCGTGACTATGGATATCCGCATGCCCGAATTGGACGGGTTCGGCGCGACGCGTGAGATCATGCATGCGACCCCGACGCCGATCGTGGTGATCAGTTCCAGTGTCAACGATGCGGAACTGCAGACGA
>JBFEJM010000292.1:0-3755 GCA_041553175.1 Gammaproteobacteria bacterium
TCCGGATTGGTGAAATCACAGTCGATAAAACGCCGATCATACTGCTGGGCCTGATTTTTTCGAATCAGACCCATGGTGGAATTATTGAACATCACCACGTTCAAGGGGATGTTGTAGTTCACGGCCGTCATCAGCTCCATACAGCACATCTGAAACCCACCGTCACCGAGTATCGCCCAGGTGGACTTGGCCGCGGAGAAGCGCACACCGATCGCCGCCGGGATGGCATGACCAAGGGATGAGATCCCCGAATTGGGGAAGTAGCGGTTGTCACTGGCGACGTTGTAGAAATTCTGAGCGAAAATAATGTTGTCATCGAACACCCAGGTGTCCGCCGGAAGGTGCTTCTCCAGTCTGAGGAAGAACTGTTCGACCAGAGGGAAGCGCGACTGGAATACCGCGTAATCACTTTCGACGGGTGTCTTCTCCACGTCCTTGATATAGCGTCGTACCCGGGTGTGATTCTTTCGCTGCGGTCTTATGGTCTCGAGATTATCGAGCACGCCCGCCAGCACTTCACTGATATCGCCGTTGATCGCCACGTCGGCCTGGAACACCTTTTCCAGCTGATCCTCGTTGATATCCACCTGCGCGATCTTCTTGTCACCGAGGAGTTTCCTGTCCCACAGGTAACTGGTCCGCTCATTGAACCCGGCGCCGAGAAAGAGCACCAGGTCCGACTCTTCGGCGATATAGCGATAGGCCGGACCGTAAGACGTCACACCGAGACTTCCCAATGACAGGTCGGACTGCTCGCTGATAACACCTTTGCCTTTCAGGCTGGTGATGACCGGGACATTCAAGGACTCGCTGAGCCGCGACACCAAAGCCTGACCACCGGATTTCAGACAGCCGTAACCGGCCACGATCACCGGACTCTCCGCCTCCAGCAGCAGCTTCGTCAGCTGATCGACCGGCCCAACCGGTCCCGATGCCTTGTTGAACACAGCGCGAACGGGCGCGGTTTTGACAGTATCCAGAATGGCATCGTCCACCATCTCCTTCTGGACATTGAAGGGGAAGCTGAGCAGTACCGGTCCGGCATTGGGCGACAGCAGAATCTTCGCCGCCCGATTCAGCACATTGGCCAGATAGTCGGTGCGCTCGACAATCTTGTGGTATCGGGTGATGCCTTTGAACAGCGCGCTCTGGTCGATGCTGCCGCCTTCGCCGGAACTCTCCTGCAGACCGCCCTTGCCGAATATGTAGGTCGGCGTTTCACCGGTAATGACCAGAACGGGTAACTTGTCGGCGTAGGCGTTGGCGATGCCGGTGACCAGATTGGTGGCACCCGGCCCGGCGGTGCTTATACAGGCGCCGATCCTGCCCGAGGCCCGCGCATAGCCACCGGCCATGAACGCGGCGCCCTGTTCGTGCTTGGCCAGAACGCTTTGAATTGTGGAGCTGTACAAGCTGTCATACACAGGCTGGATGTGGGCCCCTGGCATACCGAAAATAAATTCGATACCCAGACGCTCCATGTATCTGACTATGAGCTCGCTGACGCTGACTTTCATAATTATCGCATCGTCTTTACTGCCACACGCCGGAACTGCTTTTCCGACGCCCGGCCTGGGTTTCGACGAACGCCACCCTGCGTTCCCGGCAGATTCTACGTCGCCCGGCGGTGCCTGCACTAGCGGCACACAGCGGCTTGGCCGCGACCCCGCAGGCGTTCGGGCAACGGCATGGATAATATCGGAAAAAGAGGGAGGTGTCCGCCATTGGCGCGGCCCAGGAGGGCATCGTCAGCGGGGTGATAAACCGCGCGACCGGTTGGCTGACAGCGGCGCCAAACGGCATCGATACATGCCGTTATCGAGCAGTCGTCAGAACCGGACCACCAGACCGGCATTCAACTCCAGCTGGCCAAAACCATCACTTTCCACGCGGACAATACACTGGCCATCGCCGCAGAAGAACGCCGCATCACTGTCGACGAGCGTGCCGTAACCGCGCGCCTCGATACGCAGACCGATCTGTTCGGTGAGGAAGAACTTGTAGCCGGCCACCAGCTGAATCATGGCCCGGGTTTCCGAATCGTAACGGGAGTCCTGCGGAGACATGTAGGTGATACCGAAGCCGGCGCCGACGAAGGGCTCGATCTTCGGATCGCGCCAGACGTAGATTCCGCCGGCGGAAAAGTAGGTGACATCCAGATCGAACAGGCGGTCGCCCGTGAACAGGGGCCCCAATTGCAGCTCAGTGCTTTGCCGACTGAGCATGAATTCCCACTGGGTGTTGGCGTCGTGATCGATGTTCAGGATCAGGCCGAAGCTGGCGCTTTCATCCAGATCGCGCGTCTGCTCGCTGTCGGTATCCTTGAAGCTCCCGTGGCTGCGGTAACCGACGAGAGGGGTGATTTCTACGCTGGGCTGGTTGGACCATGCCGCTCCCGGCACACCGGCGAGGGCAACTCCGCAGACGAGTGCAATCCGAACCGGTGCAGTGATCCGTTCCTCATGCATGACCGCGCACCACCGCTATACCCGTGGCATTTCTCCCTGCAGATCCTCTGCATGCACGCTGCGCCTGCGGCACACAAACTCCTCCAGTGCGACCGCCAGCAGCAACATGAGGGCGATGAGGTAGACGAGCGCCACAGTGCCGGTGATACCGGCATTGATTATTTTTCCGAACATCAGAAAGGCGAGTGTCACCGCGCTCATTGCGCACACACAGCAGCACTTCGCCTTGATCAATTTACCCAGCGTCATGTGCACGCTCCTGTTCTCAGTGACGGGTTAGGTGGTTCAATTGAGGCACGTGATTTGATAACTGTCAACATGAATAGGCCAATTCGTGCTGTACGGGGGCACTCAGGGTACTCGAAGCGGCGCAATACCTGACAATTCTGTCAGTCCGGGGCCGCCTCGAGCAGCGACCGCACCACCTCCACCGCATAGCGGACCGGCAGCGAGAAATGTCCCTCGCCCGCGATAACCGTGAGCCGGGCGCCTGGCACCTGGTGCGCGACCCAGCCGCTGTGACTGAGGGGAACGACACTGTCCTGATCGCCATGCCACAGCTGAAGCCCCGCTATGCGGGTGAGATCGAACGGCCAGCCACGAACCGCCGCGCGCATATCCTCGCAGCCACCAGCCGCACCCTGCTGGAATGCCGCGCGCAGCGTCGCCACAAAGGCGGCCCGGACGGCCGGTTCACGCAAAGTGTCTCGATCCATACGGGTATTCAGCCAGCCCATCGCATCGATCGCCACCCCGGGAAAGACCCGCGCAGCGATGCCGGCGGCCAGCCCGTAAGTTGAACGCAACAAGGCGGGACTGATTTCCGCCATGCGAAAACCCAGGCGCGGAATGACTCCCATGGAGGCACGCAATTGCGTCTGCGCCAGATCGCCCAGACCACAGCAGATGCCGGTAGCGCGAACACGCGCGGCCGACGTACTCGCACAGGCAAGCGCGTAGGGACCACCGCCGGAGGCGGCAAGGACAAGAAACCTGTCGAACTCCAACTGGTCCGCGACCGCCTCGACGAGCTCCGGCCAGCGCGCGAGGCGATCGCCGGAGACGGGTTCCGACAATCCGTATCCAGGACGATCAAGCGCGATCAGCTCGACGTTCGCATCGTGGCAGGCCTGATGAAACAACGCGCCTTCGCAACGCGATCCCGGCAGCCCGTGAAAATAGAATGCCGGCTCGCCGCCCGGCCGGCCGAAACGGCCATATCCGAGGCGTTGGCCGTTCGCGAGGCACAGTGTGAAATCGTTTTCCATGCGGAGGGATTATCACAGA
>JBFEJM010000293.1:0-3753 GCA_041553175.1 Gammaproteobacteria bacterium
ATCTGTTCGGCGCCGAGGCGCACGAAGGCCAACACCGGATGACCGGTGAGCCCTATATCTATCACCCGCTCGCCGTCGCCCAGATCCTTGCCGATATGCGCATGGATCACAACAGCATCATCGCCGCCATCCTGCACGATGTCATCGAAGATACCGGCACGGCCAAAGAGCAGGTGGCCAAGGCCTTCGGCCAGGAAGTCGCCGAGCTGGTCGACGGCGTCAGCAAACTCACTCAGATCAAGTTCGAGAGCCAGGCCGAGGCGCAGGCGGAGAACTTCCGCAAAATGATGCTGGCGATGGTGCGCGATATCCGCGTCATCCTGATCAAGCTGGCCGACCGTCTGCACAATATGCGCACGCTCGGTGTGATGCCGCCGGAGAAGCGCCGCCGCATCGCGCGCGAAACCCTCGACATCTATGCCCCGATTGCCAATCGATTGGGAATGAACAATGTTCGGCTGGAGCTCGAGGATCTGGGTTTCGCCGCCTATTATCCGATGCGCTCACGGATACTCGCCGATGCCGTCAAAAGTGCGCGCGGCAACCGGAAAGAAATTCTCAGTAAGATCGAGGCTGCGCTCAAGCATCGACTGGAGCAGGAAGGGATCAACAGTCGCGTCGTCAGCCGGGAAAAGCATCTCTACAGCCTGTACCAGAAAATGCGCGGCAAGACGCTTTCTTTCAGTGAAGTGTTCGACGTATACGCATTCCGGGTCATCGTCGATCGTGTCGACACCTGTTATCGCGTGCTGGGTGTCGTGCACAACCTGTATAAGCCTGTGCCGGGTCGCTTCAAGGATTATATCGCCATTCCCAAGGCCAATGGTTATCAATCCCTGCACGCCGTTCTGTTCGGGCCCTACGGTGTGCCGATCGAAGTTCAGATCCGTACCGAAGACATGGACAAGGTGGCGGAAGCAGGTATCGCCGCGCACTGGCTGTACAAGAGCGGCGACAGCGGTGCAGCCACTGCGCATGCCCGTGCCCGCGAATGGCTGCGCGAACTGCTGGAAATGCAGAAGCATGCCGGCAATTCACTCGAGTTCCTGGAAAACGTAAAAATTGATCTCTTTCCCGACGAGGTCTACGTGTTCACTCCGCGCGGGGAGATCATGGAAATGCCGCGCGGTGCCACCGCGGTCGACTTTGCGTATGCGGTGCATACCGACGTCGGCAATACCTGTATCGCCGCCAAGATCGATCGGCGCCTGGCGCCGCTGCGCACGCCATTGCTGAATGGTCAGACAGTCGAAATCATCACTGCGCCAGGCGCGCATCCCAATCCCAGCTGGCTGAACTTTGCCGTTACCGGCAAGGCACGATCGAATATTCGACACTATCTGAAGAATCTGCGCCATGAAGAGGCGGTGAGTCTCGGTCGCCGTCTGCTCGATAAGGCCTTGCTCAGTATGGGTTCGTCCTTGACCGAGCTGGGTGACGAGCGGCTCGCGGAATTTGTCGGGCTGTGTGGCCTCAAGACGGTCGATGACTTGCTGGAAGAGATCGGCCTGGGCAATCGTATGCCGATGCTGGCTGCGCGTCGTCTGCTGGGTGGCGAGGAGTCGACTGAGTCGAGCAGCGATCAGCCGTCCCTTACGGGCAGTGGCTCGCCGCTGGTTATCAGGGGCACGGAAGGCATGGTGGTGAATTTCGCGCGCTGTTGCCGCCCGATACCGGGTGATCGCATTGTCGGTTTCGTGAGTGCAGGTCGCGGTATTGTTATTCATAATGAGAATTGCAAGAACATCGTCGATTACCGCAGCCGTCCCGAGAAATGGGTGGACGTCGAATGGGAGCGCGATGTCAGTGGAGAATTCACCGCTGAATTGCGGGTCGAGGTGGCCAATCAGCGCGGCGTGCTGGCAACGGTGGCGGCCGCGATTGCGGACATGGGCTCCAATATCGAAAACGTCTCTATCGAAGAGCGGGATGGGCTCAATACGTCGATGGCCTTTACCGTTACCGTCAAAGATAGAGCGCACCTGGCGCGCGTCATGCGCCGCATACGCCATATTCCACTGGTGCTGCGCATCAGTCGCGCGAAAAGCTGAGAGCAAAGATATTCAATCCAGGAGACAATCGTGAAACGCGAAATCATCGCGACAGACAAGGCGCCGCAGGCAATCGGGACCTATTCGCAGGCGATCAAGACAGGCAGCACGGTGTATCTGTCCGGCCAGATACCCCTGGTACCCGAAACCATGGAACTGGTTGCGGGTGACATGGAGGCGCAGATCCGCCGCGTGTTCGATAATTTATCCGCTGTCTGTGATGCGGCCGGGGGCTCGCTTGCCGATATCGCCAAGCTGAACATTTTCCTGACCGACCTGTCGCACTTTCCTATGGTCAATCAGGTCATGGCAACGTACTTCCAGCAACCTTATCCGGCGCGGGCGGCAGTGGGTGTGGCGGCGCTGCCCAAGGGTGCGGCGGTGGAGATGGATGCCGTCATGGTTTTGGGCGGCTGAATCCCTTTCGTGATTCGCTTTGGCACGGGGCCGGCAATACACGCAGATGAACAGACCATTGTGTGACAACCGTGCCGCCTGAAACGACATCAAAACCGCACAAGGATGTGCCGGTGCCCGAATCTGCAGATCTTCAGTCACAACCGGTAACCACGCTGAAGGGTGTCGGGCCGCGCGCGGCCGCGCGCCTGGCCAATCTCGGTATCGAAACTGTTCAGGATCTCCTTTTCCATCTTCCCTCCCGTTATCAGGATCGTACCCGCGTGGTGCCGATGGGCAGTCTGCGGCCGGGCGATCAGGCGGTGGTGGAAGGTCGGGTCGAACTGGCCGAGGTGAAGTTCGGCCGCAAACGTATGTTGTTGGTGCGGATCGCGGACGGTACCGGCAGTCTCACACTGCGTTTCTTCCACTTCAATTCAAATCAGCAGGCCGGTTTCCAGCGCGGCGTGCAATTGCGCTGTTTCGGCGAAGTGCGACCGGGATCGGTTACGCTGGAAATGATTCATCCCGAATACCGGCGGGTCGATCCCAACGCGGTCGAGGTGGCGGAGGAACATCTGACACCCATTTATCCAACCACCGAAGGCGTCCATCAACTTACCTTGCGTGCGCTGACCGAGCAGGCGTTGGAACGCCTGGCGGTGACGGGTGAAGCGGGTCTGCGCGACTGGCTTCCGGCCGAGCTGTTGAAGCAGTTCAAGCTGCCGTCACTGGCGGCAGCCATCCGTTATGTGCAGCGGCCACCGCCCGAAGCGAGTGTGGAAAGCCTGCAGGCAGGGCGGCATCCGGCGCAACGGCGCCTGGTGTTTGAGGAATTGCTCGCGCATCACCTGAGTCTGCGACGTCTGCGTCACGCGGCCAAGGTGCAGCGGGCACCGGCACTGACCGGCTCAGGTGATTTGCGCGATCGCTTCAAGGCAGCGTTGCCGTTTTCGCTCACGCCGGCGCAGCAGCGTGTGGTCGGTGAAATACAGGCCGATCTCAAGTGCGAACATCCGATGTTGCGCCTGGTGCAGGGTGATGTCGGTTCCGGCAAGACCGTGGTCGCGGCGTTGGCGGCGCTGCAAGCGGTTGAGGCAGGCGCGCAGGTCGCGATAATGGCGCCGACCGAATTGCTGGCCGAGCAGCATTATCGGAATTTTCATGACTGGCTGGCGCCGCTGGGTATCGAAGTCGCATGGTTGTCCGGCAAGATCAAAGGTAAAGCACGGACTGCGGCGCTGACTGCTATCGCGGAAGGGCATGCAGCCGTCGCGCTGGGTACGCACGCGCTGTTTCAGGAGGA
>JBFEJM010000294.1:0-3722 GCA_041553175.1 Gammaproteobacteria bacterium
CGGGCCTCGATGTGTTCCTCGGCCAGAATCGGCGAACCGGCGGCGACCCGGCCGACCACCGGCAGACCGAGCTCCTCCAGCAAACGGATGCCGCGCGACGATCCGGGCAGCAGCTCGATGGCGCCCTTACGTGCCAGCGCCTTGAGATGCTCCTCCGCCGCATTGGGGGAGCGGAAACCGAACGCGGCGGCGATCTCGGCGCGGGTCGGCGGCGAACCGCGTTCGCTAATGGATTCGCGGATCAGTTCCAGTATTTCCGCCTGACGGGGGGTCAAATCAGCCATGCTGTCGTCACCTGATGTTTTATACAGTACCTGGGAGTATATACAGCTTACCGGATAAGGCAAGCACTGCCAGCCCGGCCGTCAGCCCCTTCGTGCGCCGGAGTCCGATCCATAACTGCATGAATCGCACGACGTAATTCAGGAAGTCTCCACCCAACCCGCTATAGTCTGGTGTAACGCTCTCAGTCCATCCCGGAGCCCGCTTTGCCGCTTTCAGCCACAGGCCGCACACTGGCGCTCATCCTGTTTTTTGCCGCGGCTTATCTCGTCGCCGGCAAGCTGGGGCTGCTACTCGCGATCCCACCCGGTTACGCCACTGCTATCTTTCCGCCTGCCGGCATCGCCCTGGCGGCCCTGCTGTTGTATGGCAATCGAATGTGGCCAGGCATCCTGCTCGGTTCCACCAGTATGAATCTGTGGATCAGCCTTACCGCCGGCGCCAGCCTTGATCCGCAGACAGTTGTCATTGCACTGAGCATCGGCACTGGTGCCACCCTGCAGGCGCTTTTGGGCGCAGCATTGATCCGCCGCTACGTCGGCCTCCCCACCGCGCTGGACAACGAACGCGATGTACTGACATTCCTGTTCCTGGGCGGACCCCTCAGTTGTCTGATCAATGCCAGCGTGGGCAGTGGCACCTTGTGGCTGGCCGGCGTGATCGGCAGCGACCAGTTCCTGTCCAGCTGGTGGACCTGGTGGGTGGGGGACACCCTGGGTGTGGTGATCATCACGCCGCTGCTGTTCATTTTCCTGGCCCAACCGCGGGACGTCTGGGCCGGC
Source organism: Gammaproteobacteria bacterium (assembly GCA_041553175.1). Lineage (GTDB taxonomy): Bacteria > Pseudomonadota > Gammaproteobacteria > Thiohalobacterales > Thiohalobacteraceae > JAHJQQ01. Next base: position 1,065 of record JBFEJM010000294.1, read on the forward strand.
CGCCGTACCTCGGTCGCGCTTCCGCTGGCCCTCACCTTCACCATCATTGTCGCGATCTTCTTCCGCGCCAGCACCTGGGAATCCGAACAATTGCGACTCGATTTCCAGGACCGCGCCAAGAGTGTGGTCACCGCGATTTCAACCAACGTGTCTTATTATCTGGGGCTGCTCGAATCCATCGATCGCTTCTATGCCAGCAGCACGGTAGTTTCACGCGAGCAGTTCGCCACGTTCGTAACCCGGACGCTGGCAGAGCATCCGGGCATCCAGGCCTTGGAATGGATACCCCGTATAACCGCTGATGAGCGCAGCGCCTTTGAGGCGGAGCAGCAAACCTTCCTTCCCGGCTTCGCGATCCGCGAACGCGATAGCGACGGTACATTCATCGCAGCAGGTCAGCGCGCGGAGTACTTCCCGGTCACATTCATAGAACCGCTGGCGGGCAATGAACAGGCTGTCGGCTATGATCTCGGGTCCAATCCGATACGTCGCCAGGCCTTGCAGACTGCGGAAACACAGGCTGAACTGGTACTGACCGCACCTCTGCGCCTGGTGCAGGAACGCGCCGCACAGGTCGGCATACTTGCGCTTCATCCAGTGTTTTCACCGTACAACGCTGCCGCCGGCCCCGAGCAGCGCTTGCGCGGATTTGCCGCCGGCGTATTCCGCATGGAAGATCTGATCACCGCCGCCATCGGCAGCCGAAGAAATCAGATCGAAATCTCGATTAAAGACGTTACTGAGGGAAACGCGCCCGTCCCGATCTTCGACTCGATCACGACGTCATCCATGAAGCGCCCGGTTTACGACCAGGTCATCGAAATTGGCGGTCGTCGCTGGCAGGTAACGCTGATGCCGACACAGCTGGAGTTCGGCCGTCATCAGAGCATTCAGTCCTGGTTTATTCTCGCGATCGGCCTCCTGTTCGCCGGCCTGCTCGGCGCGTTCCTGCTCGTCGTGACCGGGAATACCGCGCGCATCGCTACACTGGTGGCCGCGCGTACCGACGAACTGCAGCAGGCCAACAGCACTATCGGCAACACCAACCGACTGCTGGGCGCGATCAGTCAGGCCCAGACCGAATTCATATCGGCCAGCGACAAACAGGCGCTGTTCGATACATTGCTCGGGGAATTGCTGGCCATCACCGACAGCGAGTACGGCTTTATCGGTGAGGTTCTGCTCACGCCCGAGAATACGCCGTACCTGAAAACCAAAGCCATAACCAATATCGCCTGGAACAAAGAGACACGGGATTTCTATGAAAAGAATGCCCCGCAGGGAATGGAGTTCTACAATCTGAATTCACTGTTCGGCAATGTGATGGTGAACGGCGAGCCCGTGATCGCCAACGCGCCCGCTCATGACCCCCGCCGCGGCGGACTGCCAGCAGGACATCCGGCGCTGAACGCCTTCCTCGGACTGCCCTTCTTCAAGGGTGAGCGGATGGTGGGCATGGTCGGCATCGCCAATCGCCCCGGCGGATATGATCAGCAGCAGATCGATCATCTGCAGCCGTTGCTGCGCACACTGGCGAATATTATCGATGCCCAGCAAGTTGAGATTGCGCGTCAGGCTTCCGAGCAGGCGCTGCGTGACAGCGAATCACGCATGCGCGCAATTTTCGAAAACGCCGGCGAAGCCATTGTCACCTTTGACGCAAAGGGCACCATCAAAACCATCAATCCTGCCGGCGAACGATTGTTCGGCTATGAAACCGATGGGATCATCGATCATCCCTGGCACTACCTGTTCCCGCTGGATTTCCAACAGAATCTCGAGGCCGCCCTGTCATCCTATCTTGCACATGGCGCAGGTGCGTTTTCCAACAGCAGCAGCGAAACCGAGTGCAAACGTCACGACGGAACCACTTTTCCGGCACAGGTCGCCGTGAGCGCCGTGTGTATACAGTCGGGCGTCCTGTTTACCGCGCTGGTGCATGACCTGAGCGAGCGGGTGAAGGTTGAACGCATGAAAAGTGAATTCGTATCGACAATCAGTCATGAACTGCGCACGCCTCTGACCTCCATTCTGGGCAGTCTCGGCCTGGTCAACGGTGGCGCGGCCGGCGCGGTACCCGAGCCACAGCGACCTTTGCTCGAAACGGCCTACCGCAATTCGCAGCGTTTGCTCAATCTCATCAATGATATTCTCGACGTCGAGAAAATCGCCGCCGGCAAACTCTCCATCAAAATCGAGCCGCACGAACTGGTGCCCTTGGCACACCAGACAATTGAGAGCAATCGCGGCTTCGCGGAAAAATTCGGCGTGAAGCTGCTGTTAACCGAGCCATTGCCGCAGAGTATTCGCGTCAACATCGATGCCGACCGTCTGATCCAGGTGCTGAACAATCTGATCTCCAATGCGGTCAAGTTCTCCCCCGAGGGGGCGACGGTGGAACTGAGTCTCTCTGCAACGGACACTCGAGCGATCATTACCGTTACCGATCATGGGTCCGGTATCCCGGAATCGTTCCGCGATCGCGTATTCGTGAAGTTCGCCCAGGCGGATGCCTCCGACACCCGCCAGCATGCCGGTACCGGGCTTGGCCTGAATATCATGCCGTGTGTGTGGCCTGTATTGCCCATTATCATCATGCGAATCGTGGACCAGGCCAAAGCGGGCCGAAGGCAGTCGGTGACGATGGGTCTGGCGTTC
>JBFEJM010000295.1:0-3707 GCA_041553175.1 Gammaproteobacteria bacterium
GACGGTAACTCGACTCAATCCTGAACGATCCGCGAAAAAAAGCCCCGAGCATCGGCCGGGGCTTTTTTATACCGGTTATTGACGTCAGAAGTTCCAGTTGACCTGGGCGCTCAGAATATTCACGTCCGAATCGTAGGTGCCGGTGATGTTGCCGGCGCTGGAGCTGGTGTGATCGATGCGGGTGTCGCTGACGAAAAGATGCGCATACCCGACATCGAAGGACAGTGCAGGCGAGTAACGATAGTTCGCGCCGACGGCGAGCCATTTACGGTCATTGCCGGGAATGCGCGGTGTGCGGAGTTCGGCGTCCGGAATCGGCTCTTCGTCATAGGCAATGCCGGCACGGAGCAGCCAGGCGCTGTTGTAGCGGTAATTGACGCCGAGCGCGAAACGCATGCTGTCATCCCAGTTTTCAACGGTCACGCTGTCCGGTTGATTGGAGCTGAAATCGATCCGCAATTCCTGAAAGCGGCTCCACTTGGTCCAGGTGGCGTCAGCGAGCAGGGCCCACTTACTGTTGAGCTCATGGTACAAACTGAGCGAGGCCGATTCGGGCAGAGTGACATCCGCTCTGACGCTGGTTGGAACCAATACGCCGACTGATGCGAACACCGGGTTGGCGCCGGCGAAACTGGCGTCGCCCTCCAGTTCCTGACCGATCTTGGAGCGATAGGCGAAACCGATTCGCGTCGTCGGTGCGACCTCGAACATCAGGCCGAAATTGAAACCGAAACTCCAGTCGTCACCCTCTACTTCCGCCTTCACGTCAGGTGCGCCGATCAGGCCGGCGCAGGGGCCCGGTCCGAGAGCGCTCGCGCACGCCAGAAATTGATTGACTGCCTGACTCAAGGTCGCTTCGATGTACTGCGCACTTACACCAACCCCGACCGAAAGACTTGGTGTTGCCTTGTAGGCGATGGTCGGGTTGATATTGACCGTCTTCACTTCAGATTCGATTGCATGATAGCGACCGACCCAGTCCGCGTTGTATTCGGTCTTCAGGCCAAAGGGCGCATTGATACCCAGCCCGAACACGAAGCCGTTCGGCAAGGGCCGGCTGTAGTACAGGTTAGGCACGATGCCTAGATCGCCGGCATCACCGCCATTGCTGCCACTGATCGGCGCGGCCAGTGGGTCGGTAGCGCTGCCGGAAAATTTCGTCGAGGGTTTGATGAGGTGGCCCGCCGCCACCAGCTGAGCGCCCTGCAGATACATCAGTCCTGCCGGATTGAAATAAATGGTTGAAGCGTCCTCCGCGCTCGCCGCGGCGCCCGCGAACGCATTACCCATCCCACTTCCGCTCTGTTCGATCAGCGCAAAGCCCGCGCCCTGGACTAGGGGGGCAGCTGTCGCCAATAGTGCCGTGACAAGCGTTTGGCGAATTCGTCGTGCGCGACAATTTTTGGTCATGTTTATCTCCTCATCCGCAGGCTGGGTGTCATAAATTTAAGCACAAAACCTTCTGAACAGCGGGTAAACCGATTAAACTGCTATGGCGTGTGGTAAGTATACAACGATAGGTCGCCCGTAACGCCTGGCACGGCCCTTGCTTCTGCAGTTAATTTGACAAGTTGTAGCATCATTGTCATTCTGTTGCGAGCTTTGCAGGGGATGTGGTTAAAAAACAACGAATTTAGACTGGTTCAATAGCCAGGAGGGATGAGACTTATGAAAGGTAACGTCAAGTGTTCTCTGCTTGCAGCGGCCATCGCTGTAGCAATCGCAGCCCCGGCGGCGCATGCCACCAACGGCTATTTCAAAATCGGATACGGTACGAAGAATCGTGGTTTGGCGGGCGCGGGTGTCGCCTACGCTCAGGATTCCCTGGCGCCTGCTGCGAATCCGGCTGGTCTGACCTCGGTCGGCACTCGTCTTGATGCTGGTATTGAACTGTTCAATCCCCAGCGTGACGCCAAACTTGACGGCACCTTCCTCGGTGGCGCTGCAAGCCAGGCCGATAGCGGTGCGACTCTGTTCGCGATTCCTAACGCCGGTTTCGCGATGAGTATGTCGGGTATGAGTGTTGGTTTCGCGATGGTCGCCAATGGCGGCATGAATACGCGCTACAACACGAACATCTATGATGAGGCTTTGGCTCCGGCAGCCGCGATTCCGGTTGGTTTTCTGCCCAACACCGGAACCCTGGGCGTGAATCTGTCCCAGCTTCTGATGCTGCCGACTGTCGCCGTCGAAGTTACGCCGGAACACTCGCTCGGTGCATCGCTGGTGATCGGCTATCAGCGCTTCCGCGCCTATGGCCTGGGTGATTTTGCCGCATTCGGTTTCTCCAGTGATCCGACGCATCTGACCAACAAAGGTGATGACGATGCCTGGGGTGCCGGTGTACGGGTCGGTTGGACCGGTCAGCTCACCAGTTCGCTGACTGTCGGCGCAACCTATGCGTCCAAGGTCTATATGCAGGAATTCGAACGCTACGCAGGTCTCTTTGCCGAGAAGGGTGATTTCGATATTCCCGCGACCTATTCCATTGGCTTGGCGCTGAAGGCGTCGCCTTCGGTGACCGTGGCCTTTGATGTACAGCGTATTGAGTACAGTGATGTTCCGGCCATCGCCAATTCGGGGCCCACGGCTGCGGAGTTCGTTAGTGCGTTCGGCGCGCCGATCCCCGATGGCCGCCTCCTGGGGCGTGACGGTGGTTTCGGTTTCGGCTGGGAAGACATCACGATCTACAAGCTTGGTGTCGACTACAAACACAATAGTCAATGGACCTTCCGTGGTGGTGTGAACATCGGTGAGAATCCGATCGATTCGGATCAGAATCTGTTCAACATTCTGGCTCCCGGTCTTGTCGAAACACATGCGACCATCGGCTTCACCTATGCGCCAACGGCGTCGAATGAGCTGAGTGTGACTTATATGCACGCGTTCAGAGAAGATCAGTCTCACACCTACTCGTTCGGTGGTGCGTCATACACCGCAGACATCGGTATGGATCAGAATGCACTTGAAGTCAGCTACGCCTGGAAGTTCTAAGCGTACTGTCTGAGGGACATGCATACCTCGTAACAATCAAAGGGCCATGGTTGACATGGCCCTTTTTTTTCGACATTTATTCTGTCGCAACGCTGGGTGATTTCGTCTAGAATTGCGACGCACTAACAATCAAAGGGTTATGGATAGGAGGCAGGAATGTCCAAAATGATGAAAATGTTTGCCAGTCTGCTGGTGACGGCGTTGACGCTACTCCCGCTGGCGGCCAGTGTTCAGGCTGCCGATGTCTATAGGCCCTTCATCCTTGGTTCGCGTGGTGCGGGTGACATGCAGGCAAAGGTGGCAGAGGTCAAAGATGCGCTGAAGGGCGCAGGGTTTGAAATCGTGGCGGATTACGCCCCCTTTGCGGATGCCCATGTCATCGTCTTCACCAATGACGCATTGAAGAAGGTTGCAGCCAGAACGGAATACGGTGGTTTTGCGATGGCGCAGCGAGCGGCGGTGACCAAGGTGGGTGGTGAGCTTCAGGTGAGTTACCTCAATCCGGTTTACTTTGCGCATGCATACCGCCTGAAAAGTGATCTCGCCAATACGGCCGAGGCGCTGGCCAAGGCGCTGGGTAACATGCAGGACTTCGGGTCGGAGAAGGGATTGTCCGAACGCAAGCTCGGCAAATACCATTACACCTTTGGTATGGAGTACTTCAATGATCCCTACGAGTTGGCCAGTTATGGCAGCCATCAGGAGGCCTTGAA
>JBFEJM010000296.1:0-3699 GCA_041553175.1 Gammaproteobacteria bacterium
ATTCGGTTTGAAACGATCGATGAGAATGCCGTTCAGGCGCGTTTCCAATCCTGCGGGTGTTTCCTGCCATTGCACCGCCTTGGCCGGCGAGCAGGCCCCGCAGGTATTGGGCGACTCGCCGGTGGCATAGGAGGACAGCAGACAGCGACCTTCGACCATCACACACAGACTGCCGAAGCCGAACACCTCGATATCGACCGGACTCTCGTCAACGAGCGCGGCGACCTGGCGTAGCGAGAGGACCCGCGGAATGACCGCCCGCTGAATGCCGAACTGCGCGTGAAAAAACCGTAACGCTTCAGGATTGGTGGCCGAGCCCTGTACCGACAGATGCAGACGCAGATCCGGCCAGCGCGTGGAGGCATAGTCGAAGACGCCGATGTCCGCGATGATCAGGGCGTCGACTCCCAATTCGGCGGCGGCATCCACCGCCGCGGTCCAACGCTTCCATCCGGCGGGCTGAGGATAGGTATTGATCGCGACATAGACGCGACGACCGCGGGAACGGGCATACTCGATACCCTTCACGACAGTGGCGCGGTCGAAATTGAGGCCGGCGAAATGACGTGCGTTGGTATCGTCCCGAAAGCCGAGATAGACCGCGTCCGCGCCGTTGTCGACCGCCGCCTTCAAGGCTGGGAGATTACCGGCAGGGCAGACGAGTTCCATAATGTTCACCTTTACTCAGTGGGTCGTGCAGCGAGCGGGAAGCGCCGCCGGTCTGTTGGCTCCGGCACGGCGCGCGAGTTCGGCCTCGATTGCATTGAGCACCCGCCATTTCCAGGCACACCAATGCGGGGCCAGCAGCAAATTCGAAGGGGCGGTGCCGGTAAGGCGATGAAACGGAATGGTGGCAGATGTATGCTCGACCGTATCGGCGGCGATCTGGACATAGGCCTCCAGGGACAGGGGTTCATAGCCGCCGCGACGCCAGTCGTTGGCGAGCTGCGTCCCTTTCACGACATGCAGCGGATGCAGTTTCAATCCGTCGACGCCGATGTCCAGGACGGTATTCAGACTGGAGCGTACATGGGCCGCGGTTTCACCCGGCAGTCCGGCGATAAGGTGGGTGCAGACCGGGATATTCCGTTTTCGTGCGGCGACAGTCGTGGCAACGTACTCAGCCAGCCCGTGGCCGCGATTGACCCGTTTCAGAGTTGTGTCGAACGCCGACTGCAGACCGAGCTCGAGACACACCTCGTAACCGCGATCGCGAATGGCGCACAGCAGATCAAGCACTGCACTCGGCACGCAATCCGGCCGGGTGCCGATGGAAAGGCCGATCACGTCCGGTTCAGCGAGCGCCTGTTGGTACAGGCATGCAAGCGTCTCCACGTCCGAATAGGTATTGGTATAGGCCTGGAAATAGGCCATGAATCGGCGCGCGCCAGTGCGCTTGGCCAGAACCCGGCGACCGGCCGCGATCTGTTGCGCGACATCGGTCATGGCGCGGGCGGCGGGATTGAAAGATGCATTGTTGCAGAAGGTGCAGCCGCCGATGCCTTTGCTGCCGTCTCGGTTGGGGCAGCTCAATCCGGCATTGATCGCTAGCTTGTGGATGCGCTCACCGTAGCGATTCAGCAGGTATTGTCCGTAGGTCGGAACGTAGTCGGCAAGCGTCATCGTGAAAGGGCCGGCTTGGAAGCTAAACAGGCTCGAGAATGGCACGGAATGGAACCGAAAGGGATTGACCTGGGTCAAGGGGGCGCTGGGTACGGGTTGGTATGTTCGGCATTCGATGGTGTCAAAAGGATCCAGCGCATGTCTGTCCCGGTCTCGACCATGCCCGCACTTGAGCGCTTCCGCTTCGATGATTTACAGAATCAGGATGCCTATCGGCAATGGCGTGCGCGGAAACTGCGTCACGCGCCAGGCGCGCCAGGTGATCTGGTGGTCGAAGTGCGTGATCCGCGGGCGCTGACCGAAGCGGAGCGTGACGCGATACTGGACCGCTGTCGGAACTGCAATATGGCGATTTATGCCAGTTCCGTCGAAGATGATCCGGACAAGGACATCCCGCGGCGCGTGGGGCAGCAATTGGGTCTCACGGATCTGGACAGCAACTGGCTGGCGGACGATGACGGTATTACCTCACTGACAGTCAATCCCGAGGGGTCGCACCCGTTTTATATTCCGTACACGGACCGGCCCATTCATTGGCACACGGACGGTTACTACAACCCGACGGATCGGCAGATCGAAGGCCTGCTGCTGCACTGCGTGCATCCCGCCGCTGAAGGTGGCGAAAATGCGTTGCTCGATCCCGAGATCGCATACCTTTTCCTGCGCGATGCCAATCCAGCCTATATCGACGCGTTGTTCAAACCGGACGCCATGACAATCCCGGCTCGAACGGAGGCCGGCGATGCCGTGCGCCCGGACAGTGTCGGCCCGGTGTTTTCCATCTCGTCCCGAACCGGTGCGCTGCACATGCGTTATACCGCGCGTACCCGCAGCATTCGGTGGTCGAATGACCCGATTATCCAGCAAGCGACACGGGCATTGACCGAGTTGTTGGACAGCACGATTCCATACATCTATCGCGCGCGTCTGGAAAGCGGAATGGGGCTCATCAGTAACAATGTCCTGCACGACCGTGCCGGCTTCAAGGACGCGCCCGAACAGCCCGCGCGATTGTTGTATCGGGCGCGCTATCATCAGCGCATTGCGGGTACCTGAAGCCGGGCGCTTTATTCGCGATGCTGTCAAGCTTTACCTGGCGCCGCGTGATGTGGCTAAATAGCGCCATGGGACATAAAAACACCTCTGATAAATCCTCCAAGAAACAGCCCGAAGCCACTCTGGCGGAGCGCGCCGACCGACACAAGCTGTATCAGAAGTCGGTCCAGGATACCGGTTTCGAGTTCGAATTCGTCGATGAGACGTTCAAACGTCTGCGGGGTCGCACGGCACATATCTTACGCGAGGACTTCTGCGGCACAGCGAGAATGTGCTGCGAGTGGGTACAGTCCCGGTCAAACAACAAGGCCTACGGTGTCGATCTCGATCCCGAAGTCATGGCATGGGGTACAGTCAATAACCTGGCCAAGCTCAGCGCATCGGAGTTGAAACGCATCACGCTGGTCGAGGGGAACGTGCTGTCTGTGGATCTCCCGCCGGCCGATTTGATCCTGGCCATGAACTTCAGCTACCAGTGCTTCAAAGACCGCGACACACTGCGTGGTTATTTCAAGCGTGTTCTTGCGGGATTGGTGGAAGACGGCGTTTTCATCATGGACAACTTCGGCGGCTACGAAGCGTTCCGTGAAATGCGCGAGAAAACGGAACATAAGCGCTTCACCTATATATGGGATCAGGCGAAGTACGACCCTGTGACAGGTGAAATCCTCTGCCATATAGATTTTGCGTTCCCGGACGGGTCAAAGCTGAAGAAGGCCTTTACCTACGATTGGCGGTTATGGACGTTGCCGGAGCTGCAGGAAATTCTGCGCGAGGCGGGCTTCCAGCGGGTAACCGTCTATTGGCAGGGAACCGACGAGGATACGGGTGAAGCCAACGGTATATTCGAACCTGCGGAACACGGCGAAGCGGATCCGGCCTGGATCTGTTTCGTCAGCGCGGAGAAGTAGTCCGAAGCGCTGAGATCGGCGCCGGGCATGCTCCGGGGCCGCCCAAGCCCGCCACACTGGCATGTTGTGTCGCGGGAATGGTCTCCTGCGATCCTGAGCGCCAACCATC
>JBFEJM010000297.1:0-3689 GCA_041553175.1 Gammaproteobacteria bacterium
GGGTATCAATGGCGAAGGTCGCGTGACACCGCTGATGCCGGACTGCCAGATCGTCTACACGGTCAAGGGCCGCGATGGCAAGATTGTCGCGCTCGACCAGGTCGCCCTGTCCTTTGACGAACAGAAGATGCTGGGACAGAAGCGCACGCCGCTGGCGATCGATATGGCCCCGGTGCAGCCGCACTCGGCGCAGCGCAAGGCCCGCACCTGCGAGTCCTGCCACAACAATCCGAAAGCGATGGGTTACGGCATCTCGGGCGGTGTGTTCCAGACCCGTTATACCGAGGACATCGTCGAGGATCTGATCGACCAGAAGACCGGCAAGGTGATTCCGAAGAATTACCAGATCCAGATTCCGAAGATCGAGGCCCTGGACTTCGACTGGTCGACCATCATCAAGGACGAGCAGCAGGTGCAGACCGTCGGTACGCACTGGCCGCTGTCGCGCGCATTGCCCAAGGAGATGCGTGACGCCATGGATCGCACCGGCCTGTGCATGGGCTGCCATCGCGAGATGACCAACGAACAGCTGTGGTCGAAGGTGGCCAAGCCCGGCCGTCTCAACGACGCGCAGCACATCGAGCTGATGAACAAGGCGCTCAAGGCCTACAGCGAGGGCGCGAAAAAGTAAATGATACGTTCGTTCAGGCGGCGTTTTATCGACGTCAGATCGGTGGCAACAGGACTCATGGTGACGGCAATCGTCACCCTGAGTCTCGCCGGCTGCGATGCGCCGACCGGCACAGTCGCTGTCGCCGAGACAGCCAGTCCCGCATCGGCTCCCACAACCGCTCCCGCGGCCGCACCGGCGCAACCGGCCCGGCCAGAGGGCCCGCGTCCGCACGGCAGTGGCCATGATCCGCACGCCAATCTCACAGCGGACAAGCATCTTCAGGTCGCCCTGCAGCATCTGGCGGAGGACCGGCCCACCCAGGCGCTCGATACCTTGACCCAGGCCATCGAGGCCCATCCGAATGACGCAGAGCTGTACGGCGTGCGCGGGAGTCTGCTGCTCGAACAGGGACGCAGCGCGGCGGCGCTGGCCGACCTCAACCGCTCGCTGGAACTCGATCCGCACAGCCCGGTCTTTCTCACCAATCGTGCCCAGGCCTACCGCAACTTCGACCGTACCGAGGAGGCGATGACCGATCTCGACAGTGCAATCGAGCTGGATGGCGGCTTTATCGCCGCGCGCTTCAACCGTGGGTCGATGGCGTTCGGCGCCGGTCGCTATGAGCAGGCGCTGGAGGATTTCGATGCCTGTGTCACCGCCGATCCTGCAATCCCTGCACCCTACTTCAACCGCGCATCCGTGTACGATGCACTGGGCAATCGCGAAGCGGCCATCGCCGACCTCAAACACTTTCTTGAAATCGCACCCTCCGATGAATGGAAGGACGCCGCCAAGGCATTGCTCAAGCAATGGGAAGAGACCGCGGCACAGGCGAATCCTTCATGATCGGGACGGCGACGAAAGCCTGGATGCTGTCGCTGATGCTGGCACTCATGGCGCCCACGTCGGCCGTGACCGAACCAAAGCCTACTCCGGGTTTGTTCGAACAGTTGCTGAATGAGTCCGGTCTGCAGTTCGCACCACTGCCGGGATTCACCGACATCGAACCCAAGGCCAATCCGATACTGCATTACGAGCGTGCGTTGCGACATCCGTCCGGCGAACTGGAAATGCGTTTCATCATTCGGCCGCTCGGGCGCATCGCCATCGACTACACCGACCCCCATAATGCGGCGCCCGAGCCCAATCATCTGTTTCCGCTGCTGTTCGATTCGATAATGACGGAGCTGTCAAGCGGTGGTCATACGCCCAGTTCGGAGTATCCGCAGGCACAGGCCGCCGACTTCTTCAACGCCGGCTGGGCGGCCGCGGCGGTGTTCGACGTCAATCCGGAATTTGCCGATGGCTACAGTCAGGCTCTGCTGATCGGAATTCACAAGGACAGATTGGCCGATGCCTACACGGTCTTCCTGTTCAATGAATACTCACAGGTGAAAGAGCTCATTCAGGACGCACGTTCCACGCTGTCCTTCGCTCCCTGAATCGCGGGAATGTTCGTCAATCGCTTTCGTGCGGCGACTGTGCATGTTCGGTTTCGTCCACCTCTTCCTCGTTCACCTCACCCGCACCGCGCGGCAGATCGGCCAACAGGGTTACCCCCTTGATGGTCTGCTGCAGCATGCGCCGGGTGCGGCTCAACTGTTCGAGATAATCGTTCATGGCGGTTATGGACAGGTGATAGCGCGCACCGGCGTTCAGCAGTGCCGCCTTCAATGCCTGATACTGGGTTTCCGCATCCGCCAGCGCCTCCCGGCAACCTTCGGGGGAAAACGCCTCGCGCTCGATATCGGCGTTCAGCAACAGCGTGCTGGCCTTGTAACGGTAGCCCAGCCATTGATCGGCCAACGCGGGTTCGGTGAGCGGGGTCAGCGCCGACTGCAGCTCGGCGATGGTTGCGGCCAGCTCCGCCACCGTCACCAGATAGCGCGAGGTTCGCAGCACCTTGGGCATCTGTTCGGCGACTTCACCGCTCAGGCTCTTGCGATTCAGCTGCGTGACGAAATCGGACAGCGCGCGCGCCAGGGCATGTACCGTCGCCAGATCGTCGCGCATCGGCTTGCCGGCGGAAAGTTCCGCCGACAACGCAGCCCCGCCCATACGCCGCGCGATGGCCGCCAGCCGCGCCAACTCCAGCGACAGCGCGCTGCCGGCCAGACTCGGTGATTCAAGTACAGTGCGGTCGAGATAGCGTGGCCGCCCCTCGATCTCCTCGGCGGTGCGAAAACGCCGCTCCAGAAACGTCGCCAGCCGCCCCGCCAGCGGCAACATCAGGACAACCCCGAGGATATTGAACACTGTGTGGAACAGCGCCAACTGCACCGCCGGCGCCGTCTCCAGGCCCAGCACAGAGGCGGTCAGACTGATAATGATGGGAATGGCAGGCAGTATCAGCAGCGCCACCACCCCCGTGACCACATTGAACAGGATGTGTGCCGCGGCCACCCGCTTGGCGTTGGAGGTGGCGCCGATAACGGCCAGTGCAGCGGTCGAGGTGGTACCGATATTGGCCCCGATCACCATCGCGGCGGCGCCGTTCACATTCAATGCCTCCCCGCTTGCCGCGGTGAGAATCATGGCAACCGCGGCACTGGAGGACTGGGTCAGCACCGTCATCAGAAAACCGACCCCGACCAGCACCAGCAACTGCAGCGGATTGTCGGCCACCTGCGGCAGATCCACACTGTCCGCCAGCCCGGAAAAGGCATTGCGCAGAATATCGATGCCGATAAAAAACAGACCGAACCCCGCCAGCGCCTCACCGAACGCGCCGCGACGGTCACCGGGACCGGTCAGGCGCAGGAACATACCGATGCCGACCAGCGGCAGCGCGAACGCCTCCAGTTTGAAATTGAAACCGACGGCGGCGACCAGCCAGCCGGTCATTGTGGTACCGACGTTGGCGCCGTAGATCACACCCAGGGCCTGCCGCAGCGACAGCACGCCGGCGTTCACGAAACCGATCGTGGCCACCGTCACTGCGCTCGATGACTGCACCACCGCCGTAATGAGCGCGCCGGCACCGATCCCCCGCAGGGGGCTGTCGGTCCAGCGCTCGAGAATTCCACGCAGCTGACGACCCGCCGCCGCCCGCAGGCCGGTGCTGATCATACTGACC
>JBFEJM010000298.1:0-3686 GCA_041553175.1 Gammaproteobacteria bacterium
ATAGACGTGTGGCCAGCATTGCCTCAATAGCGATGCCTCTCCGAGACGTCCTGGAGGAATTCGTTGTCGGAGAACGGATCTTTGGGGGCGTATTTGACGGCCGCGAATATAAGTCCTCCGATGACAGCCAGGAAGGCCAGTGTCATAAGGCTGTTCTTCACGGTTTCTTTGGTGGACTTTTTCATGCTCTGTTCGGATCGGCTAAATGGCTGTAAGTTCTGGTATATCGGGGAGTTACACTAGTTGTATCGGTCAAGCGGGCAGTATCTTTAAGTACAGGAGTCGGACATGAAAGCGGTACAGATGATGGATGTGGGCGGGCCTGAGGTGCTGCAGCCCGTCGAACTCGAGGAGCCCCGGATCACCGCCGCGGATCAGGTCAAAGTCCGTGTTCTGGGCGCCGGGGTCAATCCTATCGACACCAAGTTGCGCGCACGCGGTGTGTTCTTTGCCGACGCCTTACCCCATACGCTGGGCTGCGATGGCGCCGGTCAGGTGGTCGCGGTAGGTAAGAATGTCACGAATCTGAAAGTCGGCGATGCGGTCTGGTATTGCCACGGCGGATTGGGGCGGGAACCCGGCAACTATGCCGAATTCAATGTGCTGCCCGCAGCTGTCGCCCGGCCGGCACCGAGGACGATAGATACCCTGCACGCCGCGGCCGGGCCGCTGGTATTGATCACCGCCTGGGAGGCCCTGTTCGATCGCGCCCGACTGCAGGCCCAGCAGACCGTCCTGGTCCACGCCGGCGCCGGCGGGGTGGGGCATGTCGCGATTCAGCTTGCCCGCCAGGCCGGCGCGCGCGTCTGCGCCACGGTCAGCTCCGCCGCCAAGGCCGATTTTGTCCGCGCTTTGGGCGCCGATTTCGCCATCAATTACCGCGAGCGCGATTTCGTCGCCGAGGTCAACGCCTGGACCGAAGGCAAGGGTGTCGATGTCGTACTGGACACGGTTGGCGGCGAGACTTTCCGCCGCAGCCTGGAGGCCACCCGGCACTACGGCGATATCGTGACTCTGCTCGATCCCGGCGCGGATGTGGTGTGGAAGGAGGCGCGCAACCGCAATCTGCGCATCGGTTTCGAATTGATGCTGACGCCGATGCTGCGCGACCTGCCGACGGCGCGCGCGCACCATGGCGAGATACTGGACCGCTGCGCGGAGCTGATCGACAGCGGAAAACTGCGTCTGCATCTCAGCGACACGCTGCCGCTGGCCGATGCCGCCACCGCGCATGCCCTTATCGAGCAGGGGCATGTGGAGGGTAAACTGGTACTCAATCCGGCTGTTTGACGCTTTCGCCTGACGGCGTCGGTGTGCGTTCCAGCAGGGCGCGTGCCGCCTCCTGCATGCTGCCGGTCTCGCCGATCCAGGTCGATGGCAGGCGTGGAAACGCGCTCACGATCGAGACGATCAACGCGGCGGCATAGGGCACCGACTGCAACAGCAGCATGATCGCCCACATCAGATGATCAAGTGAACTCAGCGGGATCAGCGCAATAATGCCGCCGGCGGCCAGGCATAGCGCAATCAGCATCAGCGTCTCTTCACGCGCGGCGTTCAGTGCCTTCAACAACGCCTGTTTGTGCGCCTGTTTGGGGGTGCGGAAGAAGGGTTTGCTGCGGACGAAGAATCCCGTCAGCATCGCCAGTCCGATGGTATGGGTCAGCGCCAGGCCGGCGAGCGCTGCGGAAATCGTCTGTAACGTCGTGGCGCCGACGCGCGAGTGGTACAGGTAGACCAGCTTGCCGACTTTGAATATGAACAGTGCCAGCGGCAGGATGGAGAACACCAGCAGAGGCGGATCGACCTGATTGGGCGCAATCAGCATCGCGAACGACCAGCACAGCGCCGCCATATTGAACAGCAGATTGACCCCGTCGGCCAGCCAGGGCAGCCAGCCGGCGACGAAATGATAACGTTGACCGGCGGACAGATTGCCATTGCCACTCAATAGAATGCCGGCATGCCGGCGCATGATCTGTACGGCGCCGAAGGCCCAGCGGAAGCGTTGCTTCTTGAAGTCGATGAAGGTGTCCGGCATCAGTCCGCGGCCGTAGCTCTTCGGCACATAACTGGCTTCCAGCCCCTGCTCGAAAATCCGCAGTCCCAGTTCGGCATCTTCGGTGATGCACCATTCGGCCCAGCCGTTCACATGTTCCAGCGCGGACTTGCGCACCAGGGTCATGGTGCCGTGCTGGATAATCGCGTTGCGCTCGTTGCGGGTGATCATGCCGATATAGAAGAAGCCGCGATACTCCGCATAACACATCGCCTTGAAGGCGTTCTCGCGCGCGTCGCGATAATCCTGCGGGGCCTGCACGATCGCGACCTGTTCGCGCGCGAATTGCGGTGCCATGTCGCGCAGCCAACGCGGATGCACGATGTAGTCGCTGTCGATGACGGCGACGATCTCCGCGCCTGGATCGGTTTTCGTGAGGGCGAAGTTCAGCGCACCGGCCTTGAAACCCGCCAAGGGGTCTTCATGAAAAAACCGGAAACGTGGGCCGAGTTTGGCGCAATGATCCCGCACCGGTTCCCATACCGCCGGGTCTTTGGTGTTGTTGTCGATGACAATTACTTCGAAATCCGGGTAGTCGAGTGCCGCCAGCGCATCCAGCGTCTCGATCATCATATCCGGCGGTTCGTTGTATGCAGGTACATGCACCGATACCCGCGGCAGTTCCGCATCGGGAACCTGGATCGGACGGAACAAGCGTCGGTGTTCGTGTGTCCACAGGGCCTCCGCCCATTCATGCGCCTCGGCCAGCAGTACGACAATCACGCCGATCATGCCGAGCATCAGCAGGATGCCGACGATGACGCCGGTGACCGTCAGGTACTGGTGCAGGTAGTCGTAGATGATCCAGACCGCGGCAGTGGCGGTCATATAGGTGACCAGCGCCAGGAAACTGCGGCCGCGATTGCGCAGCCGTGTGCTGTCGGTCAACAGCAAAGCGAATGTCAGCACAGCGAGAAACACAGAAATGCCGGCCAGGATCGGCCAGTCCGGAATATCCACGATGGGGTCGGAGAATTGGAACTTGGGTTTGCGCTCGACGTCATAGACGCCCCAGTAGGCGCCGATCGCGCCTTCAGTCTCGCGCTTCCAGGTCTGGTCAAAGGCCTCCATCAGGTAATAGATGTATTTTTCCTCTGCCGCGAGTTGCAGAAAGCGGCGCAGGAAGGCGGCCTCGTTGGCTTCAGACGGCACGGCACCGAGATAACTGCGGCCGTTGCTGGGCCAGCCCACTTCGCCGATAACGATCGGTTTTCCTGGATAGAGTGCCTTCAGTGCATCGACCTTGCCGCGCACATAATCCACCGCTTCATCGACCGGCACGCCATCCCAGTAGGGCAGCAGATGCACGGCGATATAATCGACGTGTTCGACCAGTTCAGGATATTTTTCCCAGATGTAGGGGGGCTCGGCCGTGCTGACCGGGATATCGATTCGGGCCTGCACCTGATCGATGTAGGCGATCAGTTCCTTGACCGGGATGTCGTTGCGCAGCAGAACCTCGTTGCCGACGATAATGCGCACGACGTTCTTGGCGCGCGCGGCGATACTGAGCATCAGTTCGATTTCAGCGGCGCTCTTTTTGGCATTGGCGTCCACCCAGGCACCGAGCGCGACGTTGATGCCGTATTTCTCCGCCAGCGCGGGGATCTGGCCCAGGGTCTTTTCG
>JBFEJM010000299.1:0-3677 GCA_041553175.1 Gammaproteobacteria bacterium
ACGTCTGTAGATGAATGACCGGCAATATTTCAAAGCTGACTTCGTCGTAACTGGCGCTGAGCTCGTCGACGGTCTGTGTAAGCAATACGTAGGCTGTTACCGATGTGGCGATAAGCGGCAGGGCGATAATCGCCATGCCCAAAAACAACCGCTGTTTCAAGGTCAGCAGGTCGATCTTTAGCATGGCGGGAATACGCATCAGCGGATGGATTCAGTCGTGGTGTGATTGCAACTGTATCTATAAATATAGCGGCTGTTTCGGTCTGGCCTGAAAGGATTGCCGGGCACCGACTGGATCGAGGCAGCTGCTCAATCGCTCAGCGCACGGGCGGACTGATCGGCCCACTTGGCGGCCTCGATATAGGTGTCGGTCATCTGTGACGGGGCCAGGTTACGAAAGCGCGCTTTGCCGAATTCGCCCTGTTCATAGGCAATCACGCACTTCAAGGCTTCGCCGTAGGGGCCTTCCTGTGCAAGCAGTGCGCGGCGGATGTCATCGGTGAAGGGCAAGGCCTCGAGTATTTTCTCCAGCGGTGCATCCATCAACACCTCCAGCATGGAGAAGAGCCCAACCGTGAAATAGGTTTCAGACGACTCGCTTTTGGCTGCACTCGCCAGCAGCTCGCACATCTTGGCGCGTTGCATGGCGGTAACCACCAGTGCGCTCGGTTTGTGGCCCATGCCGGCGACCACCAACAGACTTACCCAGGTCCGAATGGCCCGGTTGCCGAGATAGACGACGGCCTGGCGGATGGAGTCGATTTTTTTCGGGAACGCGAAAAAGGCCGAGTTGATGTAGCGCAACAGTTTATAGCTGAGTCCGACATCCTGCGCGACGAGCTTTTCCAGGTCGGCGGCACCGGCTTCGCTGTCTTGCAGTTTTGCCAGCAGCTGCAGGACTGCAAGTCGATTGGGCGGCAGCTGCTGGCCCTGGACTATATTCGGCTTGCTTAGAAAGTAACCCTGGAAGTAGTCGAAGCCGAGCGACTTGCAGTATTCGAATTCCTCCTGCGTTTCGATCTTCTCCGCCAACAGCTTGAGCGGATAGGCGCGCAACAGTTTGACATGTTCATCGAGTTGTTCGCGTGTCAACGCCATCAGATCGATCTTGACGATCTGTGCCAGTTCGACCAGCGGGCGAAGTGACTCGTCAAAGATGAAGTCATCAAGTGCCATGCGGTAGCCCTGCTGGCCCAAGACGCGGACGGCCTCCAGAACATCGGCATCGGCTTTGATGTCTTCCAGTATTTCCAGTACGACCCGGTCTTTCGGGAATGGCAGTGGGGAATCGGTGACCAGAAAGCTGCGGGTAAGATTGATAAACGCCAGATGTGACCCGACTATATTGTCGAGGCCGATTTCCATGAAGGCATTTATGACGACCTGAGAGGTCGCCTGGTCGCCATCCAGAGGGCCGGCGCGATTCTGGGTGCCACTGCGGAACAGCAGTTCGTAGGCGAAAATCCCAAGATCTCGATCGAAAATGGGCTGGCGCCCGATGAAGATGTCCTGCATGTTGTCTTCCGACCTGTATCTCGGTGCGGTCCTGTGACGAATATCATTCCCTCGAACCGCTAGCCTACCAGAGAATGCTTTTCATTGGTGAGGTTATCGGTTTGGGAAGGCATTTCATGAGGCTATGTGAGGGACATAAAGGGGTGCCGGGGTTGGCCGCTGGAATTGTGGTAAAATTAGCGATCGTCGCGGTTCCCCGATTAGTCAGCAAGCGAGTAGTTTCTTCATGATGGACTCCATTCTTACCTTTATCGCGCAAGGCATGATGCCGTTGCCTGTATGGGGTTACGTCGTCGTAGCCCTGGCCTTGACCCATGTCACCATTGTCAGCGTGACGGTCTATCTGCACCGGCATCAGGCGCATCGCGCGCTGGAACTGAACCCGCTGATCAGCCATTTCTTCCGCTTCTGGCTGTGGTTCACCACCGGCATGATCACGGCGGAATGGGTGGCCATACACCGCAAGCACCATGCCCGCTGCGAAACTGACGAAGACCCGCACAGCCCGAAGATCCTTGGTATCAATAAGGTACTGTGGGATGGCGTGGAACTGTACCGTGCCGCCTCGAAAGACCGCGAACTGGTCGAGAAATACCGCCACGGGACACCTGATGATTGGATCGAACGCCATCTCTATGCGGCCTATCCCACGGTTGGGATAGCGCTCCTGTTGCTCGTCGATCTGGCGTTGTTCGGTGCTTTGGGCCTGACTATCTGGGCAGTACAGATGATCTGGATTCCGCTGTTCGCGGCGGGTGTCATCAACGGCTTGGGTCACTGGTGGGGCTATCGCAATTTCGAGAGCCGCGATATGTCGACCAATATTTCACCGGTCGGATTGCTGATCGGTGGTGAGGAGCTGCACAACAACCATCACGCGTTCCCGAGCTCCGCCAAATTGTCGGCACGCTGGTGGGAGTTCGATATCGGTTGGTTCTATATCCGTTCGCTGGAAGTACTGCGTCTGGCGCGGGTCAAGAAGGTCAATCGCCGTCCCCAGATGGTCCCGGGCAAAGCGGTGATCGATATGGATACCGTGCGGGCGGTGGTGCTTAATCCGTTGCATGTGATGGCGCACTATGCGCGCGCGGTGATGTTGCCGGTGCTGCGAGAGGAATGGCGTTGTGCCGATGATTCCTGCCGCCGCCGTTTCCGCCAGACCCGTTGGTTGCTGATCCGTGAATCGAGCCTGATGGACAGTTCCATGAAGCAGCGCCTGGAGCGGGTGCTGGCCCAGTATCAGAAGTTGCAGCTGGTCTATCAGTTCCGCCAGCAGTTGCAGGTGGTATGGAGCAAACGCGCCGAGAGTCAGGATCAGCTGCGTCAGGCATTGAATGACTGGTGCCTGCGGGCCGAGGCCACCGGCGTTCAGGCGCTGGAGGAGTTCGCCCGCCGACTGCGTGGATACAGCATACAGACGGCGTAATACTTGTCGCATGAAAACAAAAACCCGGCATAGCCGGGTTTTTGTTTGTCGGTGCTGTAGATCGGCTGTTACTTGATCTTGGCTTCCTTGTACGCCACGTGCTTGCGCACCACCGGATCATACTTGCGCATTTCCAGCTTATCGGGCGTGGTGCGCTTGTTCTTGGTGGTGGTGTAGAAGTGACCGGTACCGGCGCTCGATACCATCTTGACCTTGTCGCGTCCGCCTTTGCCTGCCATGAGTTACTCCTTAAACCTGCTCGCCACGGGTACGGAGTTCGGTCAGAACCGCGTCGATACCCTTCTTGTCGATGATGCGCATGCCCTTGGACGATACGCGTAGACGCACGAAGCGGTTTTCGCTCTCCACCCAGAACCGATGGGTGTGCAGATTGGGCAGAAAACGGCGGCGCGTCTTGTTGTTGGCGTGAGAGACGTTGTTGCCGCTTATCGGCCGTTTCCCCGTCACCTGGCAGACTCTGGACATGGCTGCAAATCCTTAAAAATTACGTAATCTGGTTTGGCCGGAATGGATAGGAATCCCGGCGAGCGGCGCATTATGTCAGATGGTCGGGATCGAGACAAGCGGCCGGACGGGCCCCGCAGGCCGTTCACAATAACCCCCGTTCGGCAAAGGAAATGGCCTCCAGATCCCCGATCACCAGGTGATCCAGGACCCGGATATCGACCAGCGCCAGGGCATCCCGCAGCCGCCGCGTCAGGTGCAGATCCGCCTG
>JBFEJM010000300.1:0-3654 GCA_041553175.1 Gammaproteobacteria bacterium
CAAACTCGAATACACCAACCTGAACCTGCGTGAGAACACCAGCTTCGGCATGGGCCGTCTGATCCTCTCGACCGGCGGACTGACCGTCAGCGACGGCTATCTCTACCACGACAACTGGATCTTCTCGGAGACCGACCCCGCCGCATCCGGCGCGGCACCGAATCCGCCCTATCTGCATCCCTGATCCGGGCTGACCCGCTCTGATCCGGGGCGATCCGGCTGATCGTCTATAGTTAGAGTTCGACAGTCATTGCGCGCGAACCGCGCGGTATGGATGCACGAACATGACACGACCAAGTCCAGCACCGGGCCCGGCTCAGGGCCCGCGGAATGGCGATCCGGAAATTCCGCCTACCCGCCCACCGGAAATCCCCCAGCCGGACGTGCCCCCCGGTGTTCCGCCGGGCGGGCCGAGTGAGATTCCTGAACCGCCTTCCGAAATTCCCGAGCCGCCGGCGGAAGTGCCGCCGGGTGCGCCACCGGAGTAGCCCGATCCTGGCTGGAGGATTTCACAGAAACAGAACGAAGCATTCTCACCGTAGAACTCAGAGGGCGCAGAGAAGAACTTTCCACTGAAATGTCTCTGCTAGAAGGAAGTGCGTCGCTCAGGCTGCTTGCCAGTTTATCGCCAACACGGGGTCGAGTTCGGGACGATAGCTGGTGGGGAGGCTCAGGTGACCGTAAGCCGGCGGTGCAAATGCAGCCATGGCTTGAACCAGCTGTTCGACTTGATCGTTCAACAAGGTGAAGCTGTCACCGGAGTGAAAAGCATTGAGTTGATAGGCTTCGCCCTGATACCAGCCACTAATCCGGACTTGATCACTGGTACCTATTACCTGGACCTGAAGATCGTATCCGTGACGGGTGAACCACAGTTGATCATGGGCGACATCAGGCGAAAGTTGAAGGGCATCTACCGTTGAGCCAAAGGTTTCTGGTCGGGCATCGCGGAAGTCGAAGTCAAGTATGCGGTCGTCACCATCGCCTCGGCCGAACTGATAGAGGTCGCTCCCCCATCCACCGATCATATAGTCCCGCCCGGCACCGCTGGCCAGAACGTCGTCACCAGCACCGCCGGTCAGCGTTTCTGAGCTGATCCCCCCGACTATCCAATCCGCCCCTCTTCCGCCACTCAACAGAAATGTTCCAGTTCCTCCCGTGAGATGGTCGTTTCCATCCTCGCCAAACAATTCACCCGATCCTTCTCCGTTGGATAGCGCGTCGTCTCCATCACCCCCATAGAGCAGACTGAACCTCGCGCCGCCGCGTAACTCGTCATTACCGGCACCGCCGTAGAGGCGCCCGAACTTGCCGCCACCTAGAAGCAGGTCATCGCCATCCTCACCGTACAGGGATTCCCAAGACCACAGTCCCGAATCATTATCACCGCCCACGATCGTGTCGTTACCAGCACCACCATAAGCGAGATCGTTGCCAAAACCCGTCTCCAGCGTGTCGTTGCCAGCGTCACCATAGAGCACGTCGTCGCCCGCATCGCCTTGCAGACTGTCGTCATCCAGGCCGCCACTCAATACATCGTTGCCATCGCCTCCGGTAATCGAGTCGTTGCCGTCACCGCCCGAAAGTGTATCGTCGCCGTTCGTACCGACGAGCGTCAGGCCTGATTCCGGTCGGGGCGGTATCAACTCCGCCAGAACAGCTTGGCTGTAGTTGTTGAACTCGAGAATATCTATGGCACGAGAGGCATCGGTGTCGCTGGCCTCGGCACTTAGCAGGTGAATCTCATCACCGTTCGATCCGATTTGAATGGTCAGCCCGATATCCGTCCACAGGAAGGTCAAATCAGCTTGTGAAATGCCGGGACCAAAGTGAATGCGATTGCTTTCGCCGGTCCAGTTGTAGTCTTCCAGGGTGTCTATGCCGTCGCCGACATTGAAGACATAGGTATCCCCGCCTCGCCCACCACGCAAGTGGTCAGTACCTTCATTGCCGAAAATCAGATCTGCGCCTTCACCGGCGTCGATTACATCATTGCCTGCACCACCCAGGAATCTTTCATCCGCAGCGGTCCCTTCGATGATATTGTCTTCCTGGTGCACATCGAGTGACGGCGCCGGCGGTGCAAGTGCTACCATCTCTGTCATGGAAAGAACGGTGCCGTCGAAGAATCTGAACTGTTCGATACCCAGCCCCAGAAAACTCCGCGGCATCTGGGTGCTAAACGCCATCTCCTGCAGCTCCTCGTCAGATATGATGGTGGTATCGATGTCTTCCAGCGCGGCTGAATGCGGCATCAGTACCCGTACGCCCTGACCTGGCGCCCAACTGATATCCAACGTCACGTGAGTGGAGCCCTCGTCCAGCCAGTGACTCGAAGGGGTCAGTTCACCCTCGTCACTCCTGATCGATTGCGGCGTGTATACACCCCAGCTGAGCGCGAGATCCGCTGCGGTGATACCTGCACCAAACTCCACCGTATCGGTTTCGATCACGCCGACTGCTGCAAGCTGTTCGAGCATGACAAAATCGTTCAACGCCACCGCGGGTAATGGCGGTAACACTTCACCCTCCCACTGCCGTTGATTCCAGTCAGGTATGCCGATCGACTGGTAATACCAATCGGCGTAACGCGTCGAGAAGGACTCCGGATCGACTTCATTGACGCCGGTGTCCGCGACAATATCCGATCCCGGTTCGTTGGCCAGCATGAGATAGGTGTCCTGCCCGCTGCGACCGTTCAACCAGTCATCACCGTCGCCGCCAATCAGGACATCGTCCGCATCGCCGCCGGAAATTCGATCGTTGCCACCGTTGCCGTAGAGAAATGAGCCCAGATTGCGTGGATCAAACGGGCGGTCGAACGCGTATTCGCTGACTCTGAAGTCCTCGGCATAATACCGTTCCCATTGATACTGCGCGGGGAGTTCCGCCGAAATGATATCGTCGCCGCTCCCGGCATCCACCACCGAATAGCTGCCGGTGAATATGGTGTTGTCGGACCCGCCTGCGGTGATGCGTTCCAGTGTCAGCGTGGCATCGGTCTGGTACGTATCATGCGTGGTTTGTTGGAACTGAAGGCCGGTCGGCAGGCTGCCACCGCTCCCGGATTGATAGGCCCAATAGCCGAGCTGTTCGGTATAGCCATTGAGACCTGGGTCGTAATCTCCACCCAGGTCCTGCGGACGCGTATAGACATTGACGACGGTCGCACCGGACGGCAGGTAGGTACCACCGCCCATCGGGTAGAACTGTGCGCCACTGCCGGCCATCGAACCGGCGGCAATCATGCCGTCACCCACCGAGGCATTCAGGCGCGCGGTCGTTATCTGTTCCTGATGCGCGAGTACACGTGAGAACGCGTAGGGAGTCGAACGCCGGTAAACAGCGGCGTCATCCGAACTATTGTCCGAGGTCGCAAAGCTGTCGTTATAGTTATTGGTAGTGATACGGGTATAGGATACCGTCTCCGTACCATGCAGTACGCCATCGGCCCCTTCAACGCGGCCAAGTGCGCCCAGTGTTGAATAAAACAGCGATCTGGCTCGCACCTCGTAGTGTGCGATGGCGTCGACGACATCGGTGACGACTTCCGGCGCACCTATCAAACCGTCCAGCGCCGAAATGGCCCCATCAGCGGCATGCACTTCCCAGACTTGGCCACTGCTCGCGTAGTCCAGAAGCCGAACACCATCG
>JBFEJM010000301.1:0-3628 GCA_041553175.1 Gammaproteobacteria bacterium
CGGATAGTCTGGACGATCTTGGGCTGCAGGACTGTCCTAATATGCAGGTGACTCTGTTTGCCGATCAACCACCTCCCGATCCGCAAATCATTCAAGAGGGTGGACTGGGCTGGGTATGCTACCAGGATCCAACGCAGATACCTGATCTCCTGCTGGAAGCTGCGCGCCATAGCGAGGCGGATTGGCTGTGTTTGATGGATGCCGGGGATCGTTTGACGAGCGCCGCGCTACGTGATGCCGCAAGGTATGCGATCAAAAATCCAGCCTGGCAGATGATCTATTGCGATAACGATTATACGGAAGAGCACTATCCTCAGTATCTTCCGCGTTTCAAACCAGATTTCAATCTCAATCTGCTGCGCTCCAATCCATATATCGGCGGTTTTGTGCTCGCGCGTGCCGTGGCTTTCGTGGAAGTCGAGGGTGTAGCGTCCGCTGCGGACTGGAGGGGTTCGGATCTGGCTTTACGTATATGCGACCAATACGGTGAACATGCCGTTGGGCATATCGCGAGTATCTTGACTCACAGAGCAGTATTTAACGAAAAAGCATGGACACAATTGCCAGATGCAGCCGGCTATCGCGAGGCTGTAGCCCACCATCTCGTGCGGCGGAATATCCATGCCGATGTGATCGACGGACTTTCGGATTCGACGCTTCACATTCAGCATAATCGATCGGATTATTCAACAGTGACTGTTGTTCTTGTGGCAACCGGTAAGAGCCTCGATGTAATCCGAAGTGCTTTGCGAAATCTGATTGAGAAAACTACCTATCCGAATTTCGATGTCTTGGTTATTGCATCGGAAACGGTCAAAGACCCCGCGTGGCTCGAGGCGATACTGCCTTCCGGTTCGTCTACAGTGCCCGTGCAATGGCTAAAGTGTGAAGCGAAAACCCCTGGTGAGCTACTAAATACTGCCGCCGTGACTGCGTCGGGAGAGTTCCTGATTTATCTCGATGCGCAGTGCCGGGTTTTGCAGTCGAATTGGGTTGAACGTTTCTTGGCCCCGACGTGTGAGCCGGATGTTGGTATTGTTGGTGCGCGCCTGATTACGCCGAAAAAAGGCGTCCTCGATACAGGTCTTCTGTTGGGTTTGGGAGGGCGTGATGTTGGCTTGCACGCTAACATGGGTTTGCATATGACGTCGCCAGGTTACTTGGGTCGCGCTCTGGCGGTGCAGGATATGTCTGCTGTGAACGGGCTGTGTGTGTTGATTCGAAAGAAAACATTTACAGAAGCGGGCGGATTTTCTCCGAGAATATTAACCGGACTCTATAGTGATATCGACTTCTGTCTCAAGGCGAAGGCGGAAGGCTGGCGAATACTGTGGACGCCAGCGGTAACGCTCATGTATCAAGGTCGACTTGAGGAAGCAGATAGGCCACCCGAAGATCTAAAGACTGTCCACGCAGAAAATACATACATGTTGAAACTGTGGTCCGACAAGTTGGCTGCAGATGCGTCATACAATCGTAATCTGGATTATTATCGGTCGGACTTTCAAGTCGAGACCGCGGTTGTGCCTAGTTGGGATCCGGTTATTGATTCAGAGTTGCGCATCATCGGTTTTGGCGTGGGTTCTTACGGCTCATGGCAATACCGCGGTATTCAGCCTTTGACGGCGCTACACGATGCCAGACAGGCTCGCTGTGTCATAGCGCCTTTTCCGAAGGACAAACCCCGGCCTCTGCCGACGCTCGCGTCGTTTAGCCATATGCAGCCGGATACTCTTCTGATGCATAATACGCTTCATGACGACTACCTTGAGGCGCTGGAGAAATACAAAACACATAGCCGAGTTTTCGTAGTGTTCGGACAAGACGATCTAATGTTCGCCTTGCCGCCAAAGAACCCCTTTAGTAAAACTGTTTATAGAGACATCAAGAAGCGCGTGCGGCGTTGTATCGAACTATCGGACCGAGTCGTCGTGACAACAGAACCATTAGCGGATGCCTTAAAAAAATACTCTGCTGAGGTGCGCGTAATACCGAACTATCTTTGTAAGGCGCCTTGGATGGATTTGCATTCAGCGCGTCGGCAAGGTGATAAACCGCGCGTCGGTTGGGCGGGCGCACAACAGCATGGTGGTGACTTAGAACTGTTGGTCGACGTGGTAAAGGCGACCGCAGACGAGGTCGATTGGGTTTTTCTGGGGATGTGTCCGGCAGAGCTTTTACCTTTTATCAAAGAATTACACCAGCCGGTCCCCTTTGCAGAGTACCCCGCGAAGTTGGCGAGCCTAAATTTGGACTTGGCTGTTGCACCACTGGAACGAAATCAATTCAATGAGGCAAAGAGCAATTTACGCCTTCTCGAATACGGTGCCCTGGGCTGGCCAGTGATCGCTAGTGATATACATCCTTATCAGAACAGCCCGGTGTGTCGGGTACCCAATATGACTGATGCCTGGGTTCGAGCCATTCGTGAAAGAGTCAATGATCTGGACGCGGTGGCTCGCGACGGAGATCAGCTCCGCGACTGGGTACAGCGCAATTGGATGATCGAGGATCGCCTGAATTTATGGTTGGATGCGCTACGTCCTGAGGCAAAGAAGACCAACGCCGGGGCGGTCAAAAATATAGTAAGTATATGAATAAAAAGAATATATGGCTTCTTTGAAGAGGCTGGATGCGCACTCGCTTCCAGGCACTTCTCCCCCTAAAGAATTTTTCGCTATTTCCGCTAAGCACTACGGAGGCGGTAAATACCGGCAAGACCGGTATATCTGCCAAATATGAATCGAATAACGGCGCCAGAGGCAGCCGGTTATTCGCAAAAGTTTTAGGAGAATTTCCATGGCACTTACTATTAATACAAATGTTGCATCGTTGACCGCACAGCGCAATCTGTCCAGCACCCAGGGTGCTTTGAGCACCTCTTTGCAGCGCCTGTCCTCCGGTCTCCGTGTTAATAGCGCCAAGGACGACGCGGCTGGCATGTTCAGTATCGAACGTATGTCGGCTGATATCCGCGGTCTGAACCAGGCCGTTCGGAATGCCCAGGACGGTATCTCTCTCGCGCAGACTGGTGAGGGCAGCATGTCCCAGGTCCAGACTGCGCTGCAGCGTATTCGCGAAATCGCCGTGCAGTCTTCCAATGCCACGGTCGAAGATCGCTCGGGTCTGCAGGCTGAAGTTGATCAGCTGACTCAGGAAATTTCCCGCATCACCCAGACCACCGAGTTCAACGGCACGAAACTGCTGGACGGTACAGGTGGTGCTCTGACCTTCCAGATCGGTGCCGATGGTACGGCCTCGAATCAGATCGATGTTACCGGAATTGATCTGACCGGAATCACGGGTTACGCCGCGGATCTGACCGCTACCGGAACTGTGGATGTGAGTTCGGCTACGTCGGCATCTGCAGCGATTGCCACAGTTGATACCGCCATCGATACAGTGTCCAGCAATCGCGCCACCTTCGGTGCCGTGCAGAACCGTTTCGAAGCTGTCGTTGTTAACCTGACCAACTATTCGGAGAACCTTGCCGCCGCACGTGGTCGCATTCAGGATGCCGATTTCGCACAGGAAACGGCCAACCTGACTCGGGCACAGATTCTGCAGCAGGCTGGTGTTGCGATGTTGTCGCAGGCCAACACGCTGCCGCAGACTGCTCTGGCGCTGC
>JBFEJM010000302.1:0-3627 GCA_041553175.1 Gammaproteobacteria bacterium
GTCTAAGGTATGGCCAGGGTCAGTTCAACATAGGCGCGGGTGTCGAACACGTTCTCATCGCGAAATTCCATGTACTCATCCAGCGCATTCTGTACTACGAAAGCGACGGTGCTCTGTAAGCCATTTCCCCGAAAATGCTTGGCTACCCGCAGATCGAGCCGGTCCTGCCGATCCAGGCGGTCGCCGTCCCCCAGCCACTTCATGCGGCTGACCCGGTAGTACAGGCCGCTCACGTCGATCTGGCCCGGAAAGCGGTGCATGGCAAACAGGCTGTAGGTATGAGTGGGTACGTCTTCGGCCAGGCCTTCGTAGGTCATCAGATCGGGGTCCTGGCCGGTGGTGTCCTCGAAGGAGTCGATGGCGGTGCCCTTGGCCTTGGCGTAGGCCCAGTTCAGGCTGACCATGGTGCGTTTTTCCGGCCGGTAGGTCAGGGCCGCCTCGACGCCGTTGACACTGAGCGTGCCGCTGTTGGTGTGATAGAAAATGCGCCCGTCGCTGACTGCATTCAGTTCGCTCGGATAGCTGTACTTCTTGGGAGCGGCAATGCGGTCGTCGAGTTTGTCATGGAACAGCTTGACATCGAGCGTCGTATGCTGATTCGGAAAACGCCCCAGATAACCGAGCTCATAGGATGTAATGCGTTCCGGCTCGATCTGCGTGTTGCCGAGGATGAATTGATCGATCAGCTCACCATTGCTGAACCGGATGGCGCCATTGGCATTGTCTTCATAAATGGTCGGCATGCGGAATGCACGCGATGCGCTGATACGCAGACCATGATCCGCCGACAGCTGGTGGTTCAGCGCCAGCCGCGGAGAGAACTTCGCGCCGACCTGGCCACTGTGTTCGAGCATGGTACCGATATTCAGCGTGCCGTCGCGGTAGGGGTGCCATTCCACATTGCCGAATAAACGATAGAGCTGATTTTCTATCCAATCATCACGGCTGTACCAGCCGTTGCCGGCCACGCGGTCGAAGCGGCCGCTGGCGCCCCAGACCATGCGGGCCTGATCAGTGAGACGGAAGTTATTCTGGAATTCCAGCTCGAAACGTTCTTCGCAGACGCCGTAATCGGTGACCGTCAACTGATCCGTTTGGCCGGGAAACAATATGCCGATGGCCGCCGGCGGTACCGGCACGCCCAGCGCCTCGCTGGCGATATCGGACAACAGGGCCTCGGTGCGTTCGCGCTGGCGCATATAGCTGTGATAGAACTGCACCCGCGTCTCCTCGTCCGCCGACACACTGCGGCGCCATACCAGCTGCTGGAAGTGGCTCTGCACTTCTCGATCGCGCGGAGCTTCCACGACGGAATCGAAACGGCCCTCGCCGCGCGGTCCTCCGTTGTAACCGGCCATCAGCTCCAGCGAGTCGCTGTTCGACAGGCTGTAGTCACCGCGGAAATTGAACAGCGACAGACGCATACCGTCATTGAGTGGATCGCGCACCGACAGCGAGCCGTTGGCCGGATCGGGCGGGGCGAGATCGGTACGGGTTTTGAAGCCTTCGTTCTCTCTATGCCCCAACGTCAGCCGGTAATCGAACTTGCCGATCCTGTCGCCGTGCCGCAGCAACACCTTGCTGGTGTCCTTGTTGCCGCGCAGCAGACTCAGTTCACTGCCGTCCATCTGCGACGGGTGCTGGGTGATGATGTTGATCGCACCGAGGAAGGCATTGGCGCCATAGGCGGCCGCGTTCGGGCCGCGGACGACTTCGATACGTTCGATGTCCTTGATGTCCAGCGGCAAGTCGGTCCAGCGTACGCCGCCGAGCGCGGGCCCGTAGACAGGGCGACCGTCCACCATGACCTGCATGCGCCGGGCATGTTCATCGGCCAGACCGTGGTAGGTCGCCGAGGCAGTGTGGCCTTTGGCGTGGGCGACCTGGAACCCCGGCACCATCCGCAACAGGTCGGGTATATCGAGCGCGCCGCTGGCCTCGATCATGGCCCGGTCCAGTACGGTGACCGCCACCGGCGTCTCGTACTGGTTCTGCGCCAGGCGGGTGGCGGACAGCACCACCGGTACCTGATCCAGAAAGTAATCTTCTCCGGTCAGTTCGCTGACTATCAGGGTATCCGGTGCCGCCTGGGCACTTGCGCCCAGCAGGAGCAGGGACAGAAGGTACGAGCGACCGGGCACGGGGAGGCGGGCGTGCTTACTCATAGGAGATTTCCTGTTGCTATGGCTTGGGTTCGTGTGGGCGACCGTCTCTTGCGGCCGTTGTGGGGCTATGGTGCCGCTTTTGCGGGCCTCAGGTCAAAACCGGTGCGGCGGTCGCTTCTGCCCGGGATGCGTCATGCAGTACACTTTGCCGCCATGGACTTTCCAACCCTCGAAGATTTCGTCGGCAATACCCCGCTGGTGCGCCTGCAGCGCCTGCCCGGGGCGACCTCAAACCGCATCCTGGTCAAGCTGGAGGGCAATAATCCGGCCGGCTCGGTCAAGGACCGTCCCGCGCTGTCCATGATCCAGCGCGCCGAGCAGCGTGGCGAGATCAAGCCAGGCGACACCCTGATCGAGGCCACCAGCGGCAATACCGGTATAGCACTGGCCATGGCAGCGGCCATCAAGGGCTACAGAATGGTGCTGGTCATGCCCGACAATATGACCCTGGAGCGGCGTCAGGCCATGGCCGCCTTCGGCGCCGAACTGGTGCTGGTGAGTCGCGAGCAGAGCATGGAAGGCGCCCGCGATCTGGCCAAGCAGATGGAGGCCGAGGGCAAGGGCAAGGTGCTGGATCAGTTTTCCAATATGAACAATCCACAGGCCCACTACGACGGCACCGGTCCGGAGATCTGGCGCGACACCGGCGGCCGCGTCACCCATTTCGTCAGCGCCATGGGCACCACCGGCACCATCATGGGAACCTCGCGTTACCTCAAGGAACAGAATCCCAATGTGCAGATCGTCGGTGTCCAGCCGACCGAGGGGGCGTCCATTCCCGGTATCCGCCGCTGGCCGCAGGCGTATCTGCCGAGCATCTACGATGCCGCACGGGTCGATCAGATCATCGACATCGATCAGCAGTCCGCCGAGGACACCACCCGTGCCCTGGCCGCCCGAGAAGGCATTTTCTGCGGTATCTCCTCGGGTGGGGCGGTGGCGGCGGCGCTGAAATTGTCGGCGCAGGTCGAGAACGCTGTTATCGTGGTGATCATCTGTGATCGGGGCGACCGCTATCTGTCGACCGGTGTGTTCCCGGCGTGATTGCTGCGCAGAAAGGTCCCCGCCTCGGACAACACGGATAGCGCCGGCACATGTTTCTACACGGGGTCCGCACAGAGGAAACCGTTTCCGTCCATGTCCTGGTCACTGTCATCCGTCCATGCGTTCGCCGTCGTCCGTGGCGAATGAATATGTTGCCGTGAATGCCTATCGAAAAATTCTCAGCGCCTGGTTGTTGTTCCTGTGCGGCATCAGCGCCCATGCCTTTGACCAACTCCAGATCGATCTGGGTGATCTGCAGGGCGAGGGCTGGCAGGCACGTTCAATCACGCTGCGCATGCAATTGCTGCCGGGGGATGATCACGCCGGTGAAATAGCCCTTGCCTCCATCACGCTGCCCGAACCGATCGGTCGCGTGGACGACGTTCGTATTCAGTGTGATCGTCTGACCCATTCATCA
>JBFEJM010000303.1:0-3626 GCA_041553175.1 Gammaproteobacteria bacterium
CAGGGCTTGGCGAAATGTTTGGAAAGCCAAATATCTCCATTAATGACCTTCGTGGTCTTAATGTTCTCAATCTCTCTGATTCAAGGAAGAACATGGCCGTTTCAATTGCACCTGCATTCCTTTTGCCATTCACCTTGGCACCGCGGCAACGATGTCCGACATCAGTATGAATGTAATAGGCGAAATCCAGCGGCGTGGCGCCCTGCGGAAGATCGACCACCTTGCCCTGGGGGGTCAGTGCATAGACCCGATCCGTTCCGCTTTCCGATTTGAAGCGATCGACGAAATCAATTGCCGTCGACTCTTCATCCTTCCACTCCAGCAACTGGCGCAGCCAGGCAATACGCTGCTCGATAGAGGAATCGAATCGGCCACCCTCCTTATAGCGCCAGTGCGCCGCGACACCCAGCTCGGCATGTTCGTGCATATCCCGGCTGCGAATCTGTATCTCCAGGGTACGACCGTTGGGTCCGACAACCGCCGTATGCAATGAACGGTAGTCGTTTTCCTTGGGGTTGGCGATATAGTCATCGAACTCCTTGGGGATGTGATGCCAAAGACTGTGCACAACCCCCAGGGCCGCATAGCAATCGGCGTCATGTTCGACAATCACCCGCACCGCCCGCACATCGAAGATCTGATTGAACGGCAGATTCTTGCGCTGCATCTTCTTCCAGATGCTGTAGATATGTTTGGGTCGGCCGCTCACTTCGGCCTGAATACCCGCCGCCGTGAATTCCCGATCGAGCTGCCGCACCACTCGATCGATAAAGCGCTCGCGATCGACCCTGCGCTCATCCAGATGTTCGGCGATATCGTGATAGGCCTGCGGGTCGAGATACCGCAGCGACAGATCCTCCAGCTCCCATTTCACATGCCATATGCCGAGCCGGTTGGCCAGCGGCGCGTAGATATCCATGGTTTCGCGGGCGATACGCTTCTGGCGCTCCGGATCCAGATGCTTCAGCGTACGCATGTTGTGCAGGCGGTCAGCCAATTTGATGAGCACGACGCGCACATCAGCCACCATGGCGAGCAGCAATTTGCGCACGCTTTCGGCGTCGTCCTGATCACGCTGCTGGCGCTCGGTTTTGCCGTCCTGCAAACGATCGATGCGACCCATCTTGGTAACGCCGTCAACCAGACGGACAACGCTCTTACCGAAGTCGCGTTCGATTTCCTCCAGCGTTATCGCAGAGTCCTCGACCGTATCGTGCAGAATGGCGGCGGCCAGCGTTTCGTAATCGAGATTGAGGCTGTTCAGGATCTCCGCCACCGCCAGCACATGCGACAAGTAGGGTTCTCCGGAGACCCGACTCTGTCCAGCATGCGCGCGTGCAGCCACCTCAAGCGCCTTCGCCAGCACCGCCCGCTCGTTCTCCGGCCGCGCGGCAGCAGTTCGCTTCAGCCATGCCTCCGGATCGGACGCTTGGCCGGATGCCGCTACGTTCGGTGTGCTCACGCTGACCATTTATCGCCTCGCACCTGGAATATTCAGGACCACGGTCGACCCAAGCATATCGCACCGTAAGGGCGTTATGAAACGATTCGCCGCTTTATTGCAGGATCTGGTACCAGAGCGGGAGCGTTACCATGCTGATGGCCGTCGAGGATGTCACCGCCGCGGCATAGAATGTCGTATTCAGGCCATAGCGATCGCAGATCATCATTCCGATAACCATACTGGGCATGGCCGCTTCCAGAACCACTGGGGCGACCAGATCGGCGTCCAGGCCGGAACTCACCGCCAGCCCCCAAACGAACAGCGGCATCAGAGCCAATTGCATCAGCAGCACCGGCAACAATCGCGGCAGCTGCGCAATGGCGAACCCGGACCAGCGCAACCCCATGCCGAGTGCGATCAGCATCAGCGGTGAAACAGCGTTGCCCAGCAAGCGCAGAAGGGATTCGATCAGCGCCGGCGCTGTCGCACCGGACAGATTCAACCCTATGGCGAACAGGCCCGCCCACAACGCCGGGACACGCGTGAGCGAACGCCAGAGTCCGGTGCCGGGCCCGGCATCGGCGGTACCATTCTGCTGTGCCGTCAGAATACCCAAGGTCAGCAACAGCGGCGTACACGCGAACAGGTCATACTGAATGGCAATGCCTCTGGCCCAGGGACCGAATGTGGCCTCCAGCACCGGCAAACCCAGATAGGTCACATTCGGAAATGCCGCGGCCAGCATCACCGCGCCACGGGTCGGGCCATCGACCCGGCACAGCCGGCAACCGCTGCCACTGAGCCAGAGGGCGGCCACGACACCTGCCGCTGCCATCCAGGCGATGCGGATACTGTCCCAGCCCAGCGTCGTGTGCCATAGGGCATCGAGCACCAGCGCCGGCAGCAGCAGATAGTAGACAATGTCGGTCAGACTGCGGCGGAGCAGTTCCGGATCACGACCGCCAGGCCGCGAGCTGCGCAGCACCACACCGGCGCAGATCAGAATGCCCATCTGGGCGATGACATCCAACATTGCAGATCTTCCCCTACTCTCTTACTCGTCTGACCGCTTCAGTATGTGCCATCGCCCAGGCTTTTGAACTACACTGAATAACAAGCACCACCAGGCCCGGACCGCTCGCCCCCACTTCAGTGGCAATCAACCAGGGTTGTAGCGCGATCAGATAGGGGATGGTCGGCCAGACAACCGACAACTATTACGAACTTGGCGATGCGGCGCGATTCCACAAAGACTGTTCTCGTTCTCGGTTTCACCGCCATCCTCGGATTGATGTCCGTTGTCGTGCTCATCAGTCTGTCCGTGCTGCACAACAGCAATAATCGCATCGAGACCCTGGTCAACGCCAACAATACCAAAACCGGCCTCATCAACACCATGCTGACAGCTGCGCGAGAGCGCACATTGAGCCTGCAGAACATGATCATTCTGGCGGACCCCTTTCTGCAGGATGAAGAGTGGATGGCAGTCAATGTCCATGGCAGCGAATTTTCGGCTGCGCGCACGGCCCTGCTCGAACTCGAACTCAGTCCGGCCGAGCTGGATGTATTGGCTGCACAGGGCCAACTCACCGCGGGTGTCGCCGAACTTCAGCTGTATATCGCCGAACTGATCCGCGATGGCGACAAAACCGCGGCCTTCAAACTCCTGCGCGAAGAGGCCATCCCCGGCCAAAACAAGATCCTTGCAGCTTTATCCAGCTTGCTGCAAATTCAGGAAACCGAAGCAGCTCAGGCGGTGCAGACAGCGCAGCTCGACTTTCGCAACACCCTCGTTTCGGTCCTTCTTCTCACCTTCGGAATAACAATTCTGAGCATCCTCGTCGCGCGTTCGGTTACGCGGCGCTCGACGGAAATCGAACAGCGCCTGTATGACGCAACCGAACACGCCCAGGTGACCTTGCATTCGATTGGCGACGGCGTTATTACGACCGATGTTCAAGGTCGTATCGAACGGATCAATACCGAGGCCGAGAGACTGACCGGCTGGCACGATCAGAGTGCGATCGGCCATCCGCTGACATCGGTTTTTTCCGCCAGCCGCGATCTTTCCAATGAACTGACGCTTGAGCCGGTCGCAACAGCGGTTCTGGAGCGCAATATCGCGACGTCCGAGGGCGATGTTCTGCTCCGGCACAGGTCGGGGCGCAAGTTCGCCGTTGAA
>JBFEJM010000304.1:0-3586 GCA_041553175.1 Gammaproteobacteria bacterium
CGGGTCCTGGATCAGGACCTTGTCGCCTTCAATCCTGGCCAGTATGAAATAATGCCCGTCATTGTGTTGTGCGATAGCAGGCAGTGCGGTCTTGGCAAGGCGATCGTACCGGGTCGTGACTTCGCGTGACTTGAGCCCTAAGTGGCGCGCGGCACGCAGGATCTCGGCAACACCGAACATCGCCTCGGACACGCCGAACCGGTGCCGGAGCTGATCGGCATCAGCGGCCAAGCCAAAAAAGCGTGAGACCAGTACAAGACTCAAGAGCCCCGTATCAAGCCGAAGTTCCGTTTCGGCAGAATGCGGCATGGCACCCCTGTCATTTATTCTTACTTATTTTTTGGTGACTGCTTTGTGTGCGTCAGCCTTGATTAATTATCCGGCAGGCAGTCCACACTGACAGTGAATAGTATTTCGATAATTGCGTCCGCGCAATCAGCTTACGGCGTGCGGGTGTACGAGAATTCGCACGGAAACGCTTCACAATGTCGGTGAATAGATCAAAGCGATGGCAACAAGGCAGAATGTGTATCGAACTGCGGGTTACGGGGTGATATCAGGGATAGTCCGAAAACGCCTGAGGGATAATCAGCGTGCCAACCAAACCGTCGCCCGACGGTTCTCGGCCCAGGCGCTTGCGTTGGAGGCGGTGTTCAGAGGCCAGCGTTCACCGTAGTAACGGATTTCCATATGACTGGCGGGAATGCCGCGCCGGACCAGGTAGGCTTTGATTTCCTGTGAGCGGCGTTTGGAAAGTGCCTCGTTGAAGCCCGGCGCGCCGCGCTCGTCGGCATGGCCGGCGATGACGATACGCTTGCCGTATTTCTTGCTGCGGTAATCCTGGACCACTTTATTCAATGCACGGCGCGCAGCGTCGTTCAGGCCGGTGCTGTTGGTGGCGAAGTGCACCTGGTTTTCACTGCCGATCTCGAAATCGAGTTGTACCAGTCCGGCCAGACAGGTCTGGAACTCCGGCAGCACATCGCGAAAGCGGACGGCGGACAGGCTCACGGTGACTTCGTCGCGGCCGTCGGCCCAGTCGCTGTAGCCGATCTCCGGGAACATGCCGTTTTCGAGTTCGTAATACAGCCGCAACGCATCGACCGCCGGGAGTTCAAGTATCTTGCGCTCCGGCTGCAGGCGATGCGCGCCGAGCTCGGTGGTCTCGAAACCGTATTTCCAGGCCGGCGGGACCGAGCGCAGGATCGCCAGTTCGGCCTGCAACGGGGCCTGGGGTACGTCGATCGTAAATACGAACGGGCGGCCGGAGGCCTGTGAAAAGCGGGCCTGACCGAAGCGTGGAATGTCGTGGGTCAGAACACATTGACCGCGTTCCGCCTGCACCTGCCAGACCGACTGCTCCAAGTCCGCCTGAAAATGCTGCTGCAGGGCGACCGCCGGGCTCGCGAACAGCACAGCGGTCAGCGACAACGGGATCCCGCAGGTAGGTGTACGGGTGGTGTTCATACCTCATATATGTCGACGCGCCAAGGCCGGACTTTACCTTTATCGGCGGCGCCTTACCGCTTCAGGGGTCAGGGATTTCCCCTGTCTGGGCACGATGTTATAGTGACCGCATTGGGGGAAATAACGAGGAAACACGGTATGCAACTCAGAAATATACTTTTGTTGGCGGTAATGGCCCTGAGTACGCCGATGCTGGCTCAGGCAGACACGCTGGTCATCGATTCGGCCAGGTCTTCGGCCGGGATCGACAAGCCAAGCCGAGGGCAGACCATGGCGACCGTCGAAAGCCGCTATGGCGCACCGCAGCAGACAGTGCCGGCGGTCGGTCAGCCGCCGATCACGCGCTGGATCTACGATGGTTTCACGGTGTACTTCGAGGGCAATGTTGTCCTGCATTCGGTCGTCAACCGTTAACCCATACTCGAACTTCATCACCTGTCAGAGCCCCGACCTGCTTCAGCATGGCGGGGCTTGTAGTTTTCGAATAGTGCAAGAACCCCTCTCGAAATCGCAGATCGCGTGTCCAGGCCAGACGTGACGGCTGCGAGGAGCAGACTTTACACAGGGTAAATGGGCACTGAGGCAGGGTTCACAAAAACGCAGGCGGTCGAGATGCATTTGCACAAGGTTTCTACTCAGTTTCCACCCGAATGGGCGCCTCAGGACGGCATCCAACTGACCTGGCCGAACGACCGTGGCGATTGGGCGCCCTACCTGGCCGAAGTCGAGCCGGTGTTCATCGCGATTGCGCAGGCGGTCACGCGGCGTGAACGGCTGATCATCAGCTGCTATGACGCCGATCACCGACAGGCGGTCGAGGCGCGCCTGCTGAAGGCCGGCGTGAATATGACCCGGGTACAGCTGTATGCCATTCCCTCCAACGATACCTGGGCGCGCGATCATGGGCCGATCACCGTGGTCGACAGGGATGGTGTCCATCTGCTGGATTTCGTCTTCAACGGCTGGGGCGGAAAGTATGCCGCCGAGTTGGACAACCAGATCACTGCCCGCCTCGCTGCCGCCGGCGCCTTTGGTGAAACCCCGCGTACGGCAGTCGACCTGGTACTGGAAGGCGGCGGCATCGAGACTGACGGCGAAGGCACTTTGCTGACGACCGCCAGCTGTCTGCTCACGCCGACCCGCAACCCCCAATTGACCCAGCCGCAACTTGAAAGGCAGCTCGGTAAACTGCTCGGGATCAACCGCATTCTCTGGCTGCATCAGGGGCACCTCGAAGGCGACGATACCGACGGCCATATCGATACCCTGGCGCGCTTCTGTTCTATCGACACCATCGCCTATCAGGGCTGCGATGATCCCGAAGATACGCATTATCCCGCCCTGAGCGCCATGGCCGAGGAACTCAAGGCCTTTCGCACCCGCGACGATCAGCCCTACCGTTTGGTCGAACTGCCCTGGCCGCGGGCCAAGCGCAACGCCAAGGGTGACCGCCTTCCCGCGACCTATGCGAACTTTCTCATCATCAACGGCGCGGTGCTGCTGCCGACCTATAATGACCCGGCCGACACGGCGGCGATCGAGGCGTTGCGCCGCTGTTTCCCGGACCGTGAGATCGTGCCGATCGACTGCAGTGCCCTGGTGCTGCAATACGGCAGCCTGCACTGCGTGACCATGCAGTTGCCGCGCGGTGTGCTGGCGGATTAGGATGCCAGTCGCAGCGACACCAACGTCAATTTGATACGAGACAGCGTTATGGCAAACACCCTCACCGTGGGCCTGGTTCAGGAAATCTGCACCGCTCAGCCGAACGAGAATCTGGCCCGCATGATGGACGGCGTGCGTGCGGCGGCGGCACGCGGCGCGCAGCTCGTGCTGCTGCAGGAGTTGCACAACAGTCTGTATTTCTGTCAGACCGAGGACACCACACAGTTCGATCTGGCCGAACCGATTCCCGGACCCTCGACGGACGCACTGGGTGCACTCGCGAAAGAATTGAATGTGGTGATTGTGGCGTCCCTGTTCGAGCGGCGTGCGGCCGGCCTGTATCACAACACCGCGGTGGTACTGGAAGGCGGCGGCATCGAGACTGACGGCGAAGGCACTTTGCTGACGACCGCCAGCTGTCTGCTCACGCCGACCCGCAACCCCCAATTGACCC
>JBFEJM010000305.1:0-3578 GCA_041553175.1 Gammaproteobacteria bacterium
GACGTCCGCCATCGAATCCTGAATGCGATGACTTATCTTGCGATAACGCCGAGTGACATACCGGGTCATAACCGCGACCAGGGGCCCCACCAGCAGAAACAGCATCGCCAGCCACCCGCTGAGATAGAACATCCAGGCCAGCAGGAATACAACCGTCAACGTATCCCGGATCAGAATGGTGATGGCATTGGTGCTCGCCTGCGCGACCTGTTCGACGTTATAGATGAGCTTGGCGACCAGCTGCCCGGTGGTTGTGTGATCGTAGTACGCGTTGGGAAGATGCAGCAGCTTGGCGAACATCTCGCTGCGTATGACCTGAACCACCTGCCGGCCGACCCAGCTCATACCATAGCTGGAAATGAAACCGGTAATGCCGCGTACCAGGAACAGGCCGATCAGGAGCAAGGGGATATTGCGGATGGCGGCCGGATCCTTGGCGACGATGCTGTCGTCGAGCATGGGCTTCATCAGTGCCGCAAAACCGGTATCGGTCGCGGCATACACCGCCATGGCCAGAGAGCTGAAGACGAACAGCTTCCAGTGCGGCAGCGCGTAGCGGATCAGACGCCGGTAGGTCGCCCAGCCCCCACCGCGTTTGCCGGTGCCGGGTTGCGTGGCGCTCCCGGACATCTATTTTTCGGATTCGCTGGGTTGAATCGTGGCCAGCGACAATTGCGTGAGCCCCATCTGTCCGGTCACATCCATGGCCGTGACCACCGACTGATACGGCGCTCGGCCGTCGGCACGGATGATCACCGGCAGATCGCGTTGGCTGCCGATCACCTGCACGATCGCGCGCTTGAGCGTTTCCGACTCGGTGTTGATGACCTGCTGGCCCTTGATAAAGAAATCACCGTTGATGTTGATGGTGATCTCCAGCACCTTTTCCGGTACCTCGCTCGGCTCGCTGGACGACTCGGGCAGATCCACCTTGAGCTGCGATTCACGGTCGAACGTGGTCGACACCATGAAGAAGATCAGCAGCAGGAACACCACGTCGATCAGTGAGGTCAGGTTGACCTCGGGATCATCCGGTCTGCGCGGACGCAGATTCACGTGACTTCCTCAGTCATGACGTCCTGCTCGCGTTCGCCGTGCATGACCTCGACCATCTTGGTCGCTTCCTGCTCCATGCGCACCACCAGCATGTCGACCTTGCCGCGGAAATAGCGGTAGAACATCAGGCTCGGAATGGCCACTGCCAGACCGGCCGCGGTGGTGATCAGCGCCTGTGAAATACCGCCCGCCAGCGCGCCCGGATTGCCGACGCCCACGGTGATGATGGCGTTGAAGACTTCGATCATGCCGACCACGGTGCCGAGCAGGCCGAGCAGTGGCGCGATCGCGGCGATCGTACCCAGGGTGTTGAGGTAGCGTTCCAGTTCCAGCACGACATGACGGCCGGAATCCTCGATCGCCTCTTTCATGATGGTGCGGTCGTGCTGCAGATTGACCAGACCGGCGGCCAGAATCCGGCCCAGAGGTGAGCCGGTACGCAGACTGTGCAGCCGCGTGGCGTCGAGCTGATGATTGCGGACCCAGTTCCAGACCTGAGCGACCAGGTGCCGCGGCAACACCCGTTTTACCCGCAGCATGAACAGGCGTTCGACGGTGATGGCCATAGCGATCACGGAACAGGCGATGATAGGCAGCATCAACCAGCCGCCGGCTTGGATCAGTTCAAACACAATGTCATCCCTGTGCGATTGTTATAAGGGGTGCCCGCGGCCAGTCGCCGGGAGGGCCGTATAATCTGGCCTATCATACGGTTTTCATTTGCCTGACGGAACCGTTGCGGGCGTCTGCCAGTAACGCCGGCGGCGCTCCCGGTCGGCCTCGATCGCGACCTTCCCCACCGCCCCGTCCAGCCGCACCGTCAGCGCACCACTGCCGGCGCTGCTCCTGAGTTCGATACCCCGTTGCCGATAGCGCTCCAGCACGTCGGATTTGGGGAATCCGTAGCGGTTACGGTACCCGGCCGGGATCAGCGCCAGGGCCGGTTTCACCTGATCCAGAAACGTCGCCGTCGAGGAGGTGCGGCTGCCGTGATGCGGCACCACCAGCACCGCACTGGCCAGCTGATCGCCATAGTCGCGGACCAGCTGGCGCTCGGCGGGGGCCTCGATATCGCCCGTCAGCAGGAGCCGCTCACCGCGCGCGGTTTCGACCTGCAGCACACAGGAGGCGTCGTTGCCGCGCTCGGCATCCCTGTCCTGCGGGTGAAGAAGTCGAAACTGCACGTCGTCCCAGATCCAGGCCTGGCCGGCACGGCACGCCGTGCTGTAGCGCCAATCGATCCGTGCGGGAACACTGGTCAGCAGCCGGTACACCGGCAACCGCGCGGCCAGTGCACGGGCGCCACCACGATGGTCATTATCGCCATGGCTGATGATCAGGGTATCGATGCGGCGGATACCGGAGGCCGTCAGGAACGGTGCCACCACCGCGCTGCCGGCGTCGAAGTCGGCGCTGAATCGCGGTCCGCTATCGTAGACCAGGGTGTGATTGCGGGTGCGAATCACCGCCGCCAACCCCTGGCCGACATCCAACAAAGTGAACCAGGCCTCGCCCGGTGGCGGCCGCTCGGGCTGTGCCAGGAGCAGAGGCAAAATCAGCAGGCCGGCGGTCAGTCGACCCGGCAGACCGCGCGGAAGCAGCAGCATCGCCACCCCCAGCGCGGCCAGCAGCGATACCGTCAGCGGGAGTTCCGGGCGGTCGAGTATCGCCATGGGCAGCGCCGCAGCCCACGTCAGGACATGCACCAGCCCGTCGGCCGCCCCGCCGGCGACCTCGAGCAGCAGCTGCGCCAACGGGGGACAGGGATACAGACAGATCAGCCCCGCAAACAGGATCGGGACCAGGACCAGACTCGTCCAGGGTACGGCGATGAGGTTGGCCATCGGCGCGCTCCACCCTATCTGGCCGAAAAACAGCAGGGTCAACGGCAGCAGCCCGAAACTCAGCAGCAGCTGTACTCGAACAAGCTGGATGACACGCTGGCGCAGAGTACGTCGTTCGGCGGCTCCTCCCCGGCCTGACAACGCACTGAAGATAATGGCCACTGCGGCGAACGACAGCCAGAATCCGGGACTGACGACCGCAAAGGGATCCCATAGCACGACCAGCAGGAGCGCCAGTGCCAGGGCCTGCCAGGGTCCGCTGGCGCGACACAGCATCAGATTGACAAGCATGACCATGGCCATGATCCAGGCCCGCTGGGTCGGTATGCTGAACCCCGCCAACAGTGCGTAACAGGTGGCCGCAATCAGGCCGGCAACCGCGCCGGCTCGAGGTGCGGCAAAAGACTGCGTAAGAGCATGACTGCGGGCCCACAGCCAACGGCCACCGGCAAAGGCCAGACCCGCGACCAGACCGATATGCAGACCGGATATGGCGATCAGATGGCTGGTACCGGTGGCTCGAAACGCTTCCCACTGGGACGAACTGATCCGATCGCGGGCACCCAGCGACAACGCCCGCAGTATCCCCGGTTGGCGCGCCCCCTGCAGCAGTGCGTCGAGGCGGGCATCGACCGCCGCCCGCATCGCCATTCCGGCGGTGACCGGCATCCCGTTGCC